>JAXVOW010000152.1:0-11644 GCA_037301995.1 bacterium
CCTTTGTTGTTACCAAGCATATGAGAAAAATGTCCAGTGGACATTTTTTGAGTTAAATGGAGGATAAGAGAAATGGAGCAGTATACCCCAGAAGAAAATCAGAGACTGGTGCCAATGCTGGTGCTTTATGATATGGTTATCATGCCGGGTTCCAGTGTTCATTTTGACATACAGCGGACAAGTTCCATTCATGCAGTGAATGTGGCAATGGAACAGAACCAGGATTTGTTTGTTGTCATGGCAAAAACCTCAAAGGTAGAAGACAAGATTGCATTTGAGCAGTTAAACCGGGTTGGGACACTGGTGTCTGTCCGACAGGTGTTAAAGCTGCCAAAGGGAAATATGCGGGTTTTGTTTGAGGGAAAGCAAAGGGCAGAGTTAAGGGAGATAACTGATAACGGAGCTTACTATAATGCGGGGATTACAAAATTATATAGTAATGTGGATGGGATGCCGGAGCTGGAACAGGAAGCAAGAATCCGGAGCATACAATCCGTATTGAAACGCTGTGAAAGCAGTAAGATTTTACCCAATACACTAACCTATGATACCCTTAAAAAGGTAGAGGATTTGGAGCTGTTGATAGATTTGGCTACGGAAGCTGTTCCGATGAAAATGAAGGTGAAGCAGCAGATATTGGAGGAGCTGGATATTGCAGCCAGGACAGAGCTGCTTCTGACTGCTTTAGTCAATGAGATTGACATCAGTGGAATACGGGCTGAGCTTGGAGAAAAACTGAAGGACTGTGTGAATAAAAACCAGCGTGAATATGTTCTCCGGGAACAGCTGAAGGTTATCCGGGAAGAACTGGGAGAGGGAGAGAACACAGAGGATGAAAGTGACCGGTACCAGCAGCGTTTAAAGGAGGTAAATCCTCCTGATGAGGTGCGGGAAAAGCTGGAAAAGGAGATTAAGCGGTTCAAAAGTCTTTCCTATGCGTCTTCAGAGAGTGCGGTAATCCGCAATTATATTGAGACACTGCTGGAGTATCCGTGGAACAGGGAAGGGAAGGATAACCAGGACTTAAAGAGCGCCTTCCGCCAGTTGGAAAAGGACCATTATGGTCTTTCCAAGATTAAGGAGAGAATTATAGATTATCTTGCAGTGCGGAATTTAAGCGGAAGAAAGGACGCACCGATTCTCTGCCTTGTAGGTCCGCCGGGCACAGGAAAAACCTCTGTGGCAAAATCCATTGCCACAGCACTTTACAAGGAATATGGAAGGATTGCATTGGGGGGTGTCCGGGATGAGGCAGAGATAAGAGGACATCGGAAAACCTATATTGGAGCCATGCCAGGACGTATTGTGACAGCCATTACCAAGACCGGGGTTAATAATCCACTGCTTTTGCTGGACGAGATTGACAAAACAAGCAGTGATTATAAGGGAGATACGGCTTCCGCTTTGCTGGAGGTGCTGGATGGTGAGCAGAATGTACATTTCCAGGACCATTATTTTGAAGTGCCTGTGGATTTGTCAAACGTGCTGTTTATTGCCACCGCCAATGATGCCTCCAATATTCCGGCGCCCCTTCGTGACCGTATGGAGATGATAGAGGTTAACAGCTATACAGAAAATGAGAAGTTCTACATTGCAAAGCTTTATCTTGTAAAAAAGCAGCTGGAGAAAAACGGGCTTACGGCAAGGCAGTTTAAGCTTACGGATGATGCGATTTATAAGCTTATCCGGAATTATACAAGAGAGGCGGGTGTGCGTAATTTAGAGCGGTTGATTGGACGGCTGATGCAAAAAGCTGCCAGGGGAATCCTGACGGAGGAGTTTAAGTCCTTACGGGTGACACCGAAGAAGCTTCCGGAGCTGCTGGGAGTGGAAAAGTATACAGAGGATAGCCGGAATTATGAAGATAAGGTAGGGGTTGTCACCGGACTTGCATGGACAAAGGTTGGCGGAGACACCCTAAATGTTGAAGTGAATCTGTTGGATGGCAAGGGCGGACTTACATTAACCGGTAATCTTGGGGATGTGATGAAGGAATCTGCACAGATAGCGCTGTCATTTGTCAGAACACTGCCGGAGATTAAGAAGCTGCCGGAGGAATATTTTGAAAAACATATTGTGCATGTCCATGTGCCGGAGGGCGCTACACCAAAGGATGGACCTTCTGCAGGAATTACTATGGCGCTTGCCATGTACTCGGCACTGACGAACCGCCCTGTGTCAGGAAGGCTTGCCATGACGGGAGAGGTGACCTTGAAGGGAAATGTCCTTCCAATAGGAGGGCTTAAGGAAAAGCTGCTGGCAGCAAAAAATGCAGGTATGACAAAGGTGATTGTTCCTGTTGAAAACCGGAGAAATGTGGAGGAACTGGAACAGGAGATTACAGATGGACTGGAAATCTGCTATGCATCCCATATGCGCGAAGTGATTGCAAATGGAATTGTAAAGCGTTCCTTTGCGCTAAAACAGAGCAAATAAAGATTGGCAGATATCTGCTGTGAATAATAAGATTATGTGAAGGAAGGAAAAGAGTTATGGTTATAAAAAGTTCGGAGCTGGAAACCGTATGTGGTATTACAAGTAAGCTGCCGGAAAACCAGGGGGTGGAAATAGCCTTTGCCGGTAAATCAAATGTGGGAAAATCCTCACTGATTAACGGCTTATTAAACCGGAAAGCGCTGGCAAGGACATCATCCCAGCCGGGAAAAACCCAGACAATTAATTTTTATAAAATAAACAATGAATTTTATTTTGTGGATTTGCCGGGCTATGGATATGCCAAGGTATCTGCTTCGGAAAGAGAAAAATGGGGTAAGATGATAGAAAATTATCTGCACACCTCAAAAAAGCTGGTATTGGTATTCCTGCTGGTGGATATCCGCCATGAACCGTCCGCAAATGACAAGATGATGTATGACTGGATTCTGCATAACGGTTTCACGCCGGTTATAATTGCCACGAAGCTGGATAAAATCAAGCGCTCTCAGCTGCAGAAGAATTTGAAAATTATCCGGACAAAGCTGGATATGTCCAAGGAGGATATGATTTTTCCTTATTCTGCACTGTCAAAGCAGGGCAGGGATGAGATATTGGATTATATCGAAAAGGTAATCCCTGCTTAATCCTGCCATACCTCTGTTATAAGATATTGATAGATTTCCTCACTTTTTTCCCGCCAGGAATCACATATATGGATAGCCTGTTCCTGGGTGGGAACTGTGAGCTTGATTTCCAGAAGAGTCTGGTTGCGCTCCTTGATACTGCACTGGGCAATGTATTCGTTGTTAGATGGATAATAATCTGAGGTGATGGCAGACTCATTTCTAAGTTCAATTTTTTGTTCCTTCAGGTAGTTCAGAATATCCATTTTTATGGCATCGGATATTTTGAATTCAAATAATTCTACTGCTTCTTTTCCCTGCTCCGTAATTTCGTATAGAGAATGATTGCGCTCCGTGGTAGGCTTGATAAAATCATTTTCTATCAGTTCATTTAATGCAATCTGCAGATTAAAATAGTTGGTATAGCCTTTATCCAGAATGAACTGGGATATCTGGGAGCCGGTAAGGGGAAAATCAACCCGGTCTAATATATATAAAATCATTAACTTATAGAGAACTAATCCTTCGCTTGTCATATTTATCTCCATTTCCACATAATGCGCTGTAACTTATTTCTGGATGTGGGATTTTACAGCCTGACTGACAGCATCGGCAACGCGTGGGTCAAATGCTTCTGGCATTATAAAATCTTCATTTAGTTCTTCGTCCGATACAAGACCTGCAATCGCTTCTGCAGCAGCCAGCTTCATTTCCTCCGTAATAATGGAAGCATGTCCTTCTAATGCACCTTTAAAAATGCCAGGAAATGCTACCACGTTGTTAACCTGATTCGGAAAGTCAGAGCGTCCGGTACCCACAATGCGGGCTCCGGCAGCCTTTGCTGCATCCGGCATAATTTCAGGAGTTGGATTTGCCATGGCGAAAAGAATGGAATCCTTGTTCATGGAACGTACCATGTCCTGGGAGACAATGCCGGGAGCGGAGACACCGACAAAAATATCAGCACCGGTTAATGCATCCGCCAGGGTTCCGGTCTTGTTTTCCAGATTGGTTACTTTAACCATTTCCTCCTGCATCCAGTTAAGACCTTCGTAATTTTTGTGAAGAATACCATTCCGGTCACACATGGTAACATTTTTAAAGCCGTAGGTAAGTAAAAGCTTTGTAATGGCTACACCGGCAGAACCAGCGCCATTTACTACCACCTTGCAAGCCTCTTTTTTCTTCCCGGTAATGCGAAGACCGTTGATAATTCCGGAGAGAACAACGATGGCAGTGCCGTGCTGGTCATCATGGAATACCGGAATATCCAGGGCTTCATTTAAGCGGCGTTCAATTTCAAAGCAACGGGGAGCGGAAATATCCTCCAGATTGATGCCTCCAAATGCCGGAGCGATACGGATGACGGTATCTACAATCTCATCGGTATCCTGTGTGTCCAGACAGATAGGAACTGCATTGACATCGCCGAAGGATTTGAATAAAACAGCCTTTCCCTCCATAACTGGCATGGCAGCAGCGGCACCGATATTGCCCAGACCTAATACTGCACTTCCATCAGATATGACTGCAACCGTGTTCCCTTTCTGAGTATACTTATATACATCAGCAGGGTTTTCCGCAATTTTTCTGCAGGGCTCGGCAACTCCCGGAGTGTATGCAAGGGATAAATCCTCCCGGGATTTCACCTTGCACTTTGGTTCCGTGCTCATTTTACCAGCCCATTGTTCATGTAATTTTAATGATTTTTCATAAACGTCCATTTTTATCCACCTTTACTTTATTATTTGTAGTGTGTTTGTGTAACTCAATCGGTATATAACCACATTATCTTTAATCTTACCATTTACACTTTCTTTGTGCAAGATTCTTTCCATAAAATTCATACCGGTTTTTAGAATACGGCTGTATTTTTTTGCCAGCGCCTTGCAGATATATGGAAACTTTAGGGTTTACTTTCTTAAAAAGTGTGCTATAATCAGAATAGTTATTTATCTATAATCTTTATTCAGAATTTACCCACTATAATAATTTATGATTGGAAGAAAAAGGAGATTTTATGAATTACGATGATATGACTTTGCAGGAACTGAAGGCTGTTGCAAAGGAATTGGGAATTAAGGGCGTAACTGCCATGAAAAAAAGTGAGTTGACAGAGCTTTTGAAGGCGGTGAAAAATCGTCAGAAGGAAACGGTAAAGAAAGATGCAGCAGGCAAATCTGTGGCAAGGGAAAAGACAGAAAAGAAGACACCGGTGAGAAAAGAAGCTGCGGTGAAGGAGACCGAAGCTTTTAAGGAAAAGGGAGGAAACAGACGAACAGATGAAGGGGTAAAGGAACAGCCTGTTAAAAAGGAGCCGGTGCCTGTGGAGCACAGTCTTGACAGCGGCAAGGAAGCAAATGGAATTTTAGAGGTTATGTCGGATGGCTTTGGGTTTATCCGGTGTGAAAATTATCTTCCGGGAGATAATGACATTTATGTATCTCCGGCACAGATAAAACGTTTCAACCTAAAAACAGGTGATATTATTGTTGGTAACCAGAAGATAAAGACAGAGAAGGAGAAATTTGCAGCTCTCTTATACATTAAGACCATCAACGGGTATACCGTAGAGGAAGCTATGAAGCGCAAAAACTTTGAAGATTTGACACCGGTTTTCCCAAATGAGAGAATAAAGCTGGAAAATGAGAATGCAAGAGGTGTTTCCATGCGTATAATGGATTTGCTGGCGCCAATTGGAAAAGGACAGAGAGGAATGATTGTGGCACCGCCAAAGGCGGGTAAGACAACTTTGCTGAAACAGATTGCCATCAGCATCAGCCGCACTTATAGGAACATGCATCTGATAGTGCTTCTGATTGACGAGCGTCCGGAGGAGGTTACAGATATCAGGGAGTCCATTGAGGGGCCAAATGTAGAGGTTATCTATTCAACCTTTGATGAGCTGCCAGAGCATCACAAGAGAGTTTCGGAAATGGTATTAGAGCGTGCAAAACGGCTGGTGGAGCACAAGGAGGATGTGGTTATCCTGTTGGATTCCATTACAAGACTGGCAAGGGCTTACAATCTGACAGTACCGCCAAGCGGCAGAACCTTAACCGGTGGATTAGACCCGGCGGCACTTCATATGCCGAAGAAATTCTTTGGAGCAGCCAGAAACATGCGGGAGGGAGGCTCCCTGACTGTTCTTGCAACTGCGCTGGTGGAAACGGGCTCTAAGATGGATGATGTGGTATTTGAGGAATTTAAGGGAACCGGTAATATGGAGCTTGTGTTAGACCGGAAGCTTTCTGAAAAGCGGATTTTTCCTGCTATTGATATCGCAAAATCGGGAACCCGGCGGGATGATTTGCTGTTGTCAAAGCTGGAACAGGAAGCGGTATACGCCATGCATAAGGAATTTTCCGGAAACCGTGGGGAGGAATCGGTGGAGGAAGTGTTGAAGCTGTTCCTGCGGACAAAAAATAACGCAGAGTTTTTGGATTTGATAAAGCGTTCCCTGCTGAGAAGATAATATAAGAAGATGGAAGATATATATTTAACTGAATTTATTTTGAAAAATACTTGCATAAAGAAATAGGTTATGGTAAACTGTAGAAGTTGTTTAGGCGGGTTGGAATCTGCCAATAATTTTAGAGAGGTGCAAAGGAATGAAAGAAGGAATTCATCCAAATTATTATCAGGCAAAAGTAGTTTGTAACTGCGGTAACGAGTTTGTAACTGGTTCAACCAAGGAAGAAATTCACGTAGAGATTTGCTCTAAGTGCCATTCTTTCTATACCGGTCAGCAGAAGGCTGCACAGGCTCGCGGTCGTATTGATAAATTCAACCGTAAGTACGGAGTTAATCAGGCTAATTAGTAACGTTTTAAGGTTGAGATTGTATAATCTCAACCTTCTTTCGTTTTTGGAGGTTTTTATATGGAAGAACGATTACCAAAGGGTACCCTCGGTGGTCAGGCAGTTATTGAGGGTGTAATGATGAAGGGAAGGGACAGCTATTCGGTAGCGGTCAGAAAACCAGATAAAAAAATCGAAGTCAAATTAGTAAAATATCAGTCATATGGCGATAAACATAAATTTGCAAAAATACCATTTATCCGTGGAATTGTTAATTTTGCAGAATCCATGGTGGTGGGGCTGAAAACCCTTAACTATTCTTCATCCTTTTACGAGGAGAATGAAGAGGAAACAAAAGCAGATAAGGTGATTAAGGATATCTTTAAAGAAAAAGCAGAAAGCGTTATTATTGGGCTTACGTTTCTTGTATCTATTGTGATAGCGGTGGCGTTGTTTATGCTGCTGCCGGCGGGAATAGCAGAATTTATAGGGAAATGGGTGGAGAGCAGAGTGCTTTTATCTATTATTGAAGGTGTTATACGGCTTGCCATTTTTCTAATTTATGTGGTGCTGATTTCCCAGATGGAGGATATCAAACGGGTATTTATGTACCATGGTGCAGAGCATAAGACCATAAACTGTTATGAGTCGGGAGATGAACTGACACCTGAGAATGTGGCGAAGCATTCCCGTTACCATAAGCGCTGTGGCACCAGCTTTTTATTTGTGGTTATGGTAATCAGTATTTTAGTATTTATGCTGATTACAGCGGAACAAATGTGGCTGCGTTTTGTGTTAAGACTGCTTCTGATTCCGGCAATTGCCGGTATTTCTTACGAATTTATCCGGCTGGCGGGAAGAACCGATAATCCAATCATGAATGTACTCAGTAAACCGGGGATGTGGATTCAGAAATTAACAACGAAGGAACCGGCGGAGGAAATGATTCAGGTGGCTATTATTTCCGTAGAGTCTGTTCTATATGGTAAGCCTTATGCGGATGCGGTAAACCAGGCGCAGGGAATTGGTGTGAAAGTACCGGAGGAGGCTCTGGAGCCAGAAGAGGAACCGGAAGCAGAGCCGGAGAAAGAACTGCCGGATTATGAAGCGGATATAGAAGAAGAGCCAGAAGAGAACCCGGAAGAGGATTTTGATTTGGAAGAGCTGGAAAGAAGTTTTTTTGAGGAATAGAGTGGTATGACGATTCAGGAATTATTGGTTCTTGGAAAAGAAAAACTGGAAAGCAGCGGCAATGTGTATGCGAAATATGAGCGCAAGGTATTGCTGGAAGAGGTGTTAGGGTATAATTATATGTATATGCTGATGCATGGTGAGGAGGAGGTTCCTTCCGGAAAGGAGCAGGAATACCTTCAATTGCTGGAGAAAAGATGCAGTCACTATCCGCTTCAGTACCTGCTGGGATATGCACATTTTATGGATTATACCTTCTATGTAAACGAGTCGGTGCTGATTCCGAGAAATGATACGGAAATTTTGGTGGAGGCGGCAGACTCCCTGCTGAAAATGCTGTCGGCAGAAGGGCAGGAGAATGTGCCGGAGGGGGGAACACATGTTAAGCCGCTCCGAGTGCTGGATTTATGCTGTGGCTCAGGCTGCATCGGCATTTCACTGAAGCTTTATCACGGAGAGATTGATTTGACGTTGACAGATATTTCTGAGGATGCCCTGGAGGTTACAAAGAAAAATTTGGACAAATATGATGTTAAGGCAAGACTTGTATGTGATAATCTGCTGCATGGAATAACGGAAAAAATGGACATGATAGTCAGCAATCCGCCGTATATTGAACGCAGGGTAATCGATTCCCTGATGCCGGAGGTGAAGGAATATGAGCCGGTACTGGCCCTGGATGGCGGAGAAGACGGACTTGATTTTTACAGGAAAATTATAGCAGAAGCCCCTGGGCATTTAAATTCCGGAGGCTGGGTGCTGCTTGAGATAGGATATAATCAGGGAGAGGCGGTATCCGGACTTATGAGGCAGGCTGGATTTAAGGATGTGGAAGTGAAGAAAGACTATGCGGAGCTTGACCGTGTGGTTTCGGGACATTTATAGCGTGTGAGCTTCACAATTATTTCATTAAAAAGATAAAGAGAGGGATTATAGTATGTTTGACAAATTAGAGGATATATTAGCACGTTACGAGTCGGTGTTAGAGCAGTTAAGCGACCCGGATGTATTAAATGACCAGGATAAATATACTGCACTTATGAAAGAGCAGAGTGATTTGGCTCCGATTGCAGATAAATATAAGGAATATCTGGCTGCAAAGCAGGGAATCGAGGACAGTCTTGCCATGCTGGAGGAGGAAAAGGATGAGGAAATGCGCGAGCTTGCCAAGGAGGAATTAAATGATTCCAAGGAAGCGGTGGAGCGCATTGAACAGGAGCTTAAGATTCTACTGCTTCCAAAGGACCCGAATGATGACAAGAATGTTGTGGTGGAACTGCGTGCCGGTGCCGGTGGAGATGAGTCAGCGCTGTTTGCGGCAGAAGTATTCCGCATGTACCAGAAATATGCAGATAAAATGCACTGGAAGACAGAGCTAATCAGCTTAAATGAGAACGGAATTGGCGGTTTTAAGGAATGTTCCTTTATGATTAATGGTAAGGGTGCATTTTCCCGTTTGAAATACGAAAGTGGAGTACATCGTGTACAGCGTGTGCCGGAAACGGAGTCCGGTGGACGTATCCATACTTCTACTATGACGGTTGCGATTATGCCGGAGGCAGAAGAGGTGGATTTTGAACTGGATATGAACGACTGTAAGTTTGATGTGTTCCGTGCATCGGGAAATGGTGGACAGTGTGTCAATACAACGGATTCGGCAGTGCGTTTGACCCATATTCCGACGGGGATTGTTATTTCCTGCCAGGATGAGAAATCCCAGCTTAAGAATAAGGATAAGGCACTGAAGGTGCTTCGGGCAAAGCTTTACGATATGGAATTGCAGAAAGCCCATGATGCGGAGGCAGAACTTCGTAAGAGCCAGGTAGGAACAGGAGACCGTTCCGAGAAAATCCGTACCTACAATTTTCCGCAGGGACGTGTGACAGACCATAGAATCAAGCTTACGCTTCATAAGCTGGACCAGGTGATGAACGGAGATTTGGATGAGATTATTGACAGTCTGACTGCGGCAGACCAGGCGGCGAAGCTGGCGAAGATGAATGAAGAGTAATAAAGCACTCTATGACAAAGAACAAGAGAGGCAGTATATATGAAAGCATGGGAGAAAAATATACGAAAAGTTGTACCATATACACCGGGCGAGCAGCCAAAGGAAAAGGATGTCATCAAATTGAATACCAATGAGAATCCGTATCCGCCTTCTCCGAAGGTAATGGCGGCAAAGCAGGAGCTGGACCGTCTGCGTTTTTATCCGGACCCGGAGGCAAAGGATTTGGTAGAAGCGATAGCCCGGTATCATGGCCTTAACCGGAACCAGGTGTTTGTGGGGGTTGGCTCGGATGATGTGCTTGCCATGTCGTTTTTGACATTTTTTAATTCTGACAAGCCGGTTTTATTTCCGGATATTACTTACAGTTTTTATGATGTATGGGCAGATTTGTACCGCATTCCGTATGCTGCCAAGGCT
This sequence comes from bacterium, assembly GCA_037301995.1. Lineage (GTDB taxonomy): Bacteria > Bacillota > Clostridia > Lachnospirales > Lachnospiraceae > CAG-590. The sequence goes on from JAXVOW010000152.1 coordinate 10,479, forward strand.
TTAAATGATTCCTTTGAATTGGTGGCAGAAGATTATTACGAGGAGAATGGCGGAGTTATTTTCCCAAATCCAAACGCACCAACCGGCCTGGCAGTGGAGCTTTCCTTTATCAGGGATGTGTTAGACCACAATCAGGATGTGGTTGTAATTGTAGATGAAGCATACATAGATTTTGGGGGAGAATCAGCATTAGCTTTACTAAAGGATTATGAGAATCTTTTGGTAGTTCGTACGTTTTCCAAGTCCCGTTCCATGGCTGGATTGCGAATTGGGTATGCCATGGGTAATGAAGCTTTGATTAAGGCATTAAATGATGTGAAATTCAGCTTTAATTCCTATACAATGAATTATCCTTCTATTGTGATGGGCACTGCCAGCGTGAAGGATGATGTCTATTTTAGAGAGACAGTGGATAAGGTAGTGGCAACCAGGGAGTGGTTTGAAAAAGAGCTTACCAGGCTGGGCTTTACCTATCCGAAATCAAGCTCTAATTTTGTGTTTGCAAGCCATAAAACAATTCCGGCAAGGGAAATCTTTGAAAAAGCAAAAGAACAGAAAATATATGTCCGTTATTTTGATAAGCCAAGAATTAATAATTATCTCCGTATTTCTATTGGTACGGACGAAGAGATGAAAGCCTTTGTGAAATTTTTGGAAAAACTTCTATGATATATCATTTCCTGTGCATTTTACTTTTGTTAGAAGTATATGGAAAACCCTGCTTGACTATAAGTGTCGGATTCGATATGATATGAGAGAACTCATACATGCCGGGTTTGGCACTTGTTCTATTTCAGGTACATATCGTACCGTTATCATCCTATTCTAATTAAATGTGTAACAGAAGATTTTTCCTTCCATCATGTTTATACGTATTCCTGACGGAAGGATATGTAGTTTGCTCTGTACTCAGTATAAATAGCAAACCAACAAAAGGAGAAACATCGTATGAATTATCAGGAATTTTTAATGTATATAAAGGATAATCTTCCGGAGTATGTCAGTCGTTTCCGGTATATAAGCTGGAAGGCTGGTTTAGAACCGGAGGATTTGAGAGGGGAAGAAGACAGCCGGAAGGATAAATATGAGGCGGAGCTTCACAAGGTTATGAAGAACAATGGCATTGTATTGGATGGAATTACACTTCGGAGGGAGGGAGAGCCCAT
>JAXVOW010000153.1:0-29593 GCA_037301995.1 bacterium
TAGAATTTTCAGGGTTGTTTTGTTGTTTAACCTTTATTCTGTTTTCATTGTTCTTACTTGCACCAGGTTACTCAACGGAGAAGGAGGGATTTGAACCCTCGCGCCGCTATTAACGACCTACTCCCTTTCCAGGGGAGCCCCTTCAGCCGCTTGGGTACTTCTCCAAGCTGCAAGTTAATCGCGTTCTTAATATGAAATTTAAGAACAGCGGAGAGGGTGGGATTCGAACCCACGCGCCCTTGCGGACAAACGGTTTTCAAGACCGCCTCGTTATGACCACTTCGATACCTCTCCGTGCTTTCTGACTTCGTTCTTTCCGTCAGCGACATTGACTATATTAACACTAACTTTTACCTGTGTCAACAACTTTTTTCTAAATTTCCCAAAAAAATTTCAGCCACTAATAAATCCTCTGGTGTTGTAATTTTAATGTTGCGGTAATCCCCCAAAATCACCTTTGTTTTTTGTCCTAAATAGCGTTCCATAATCATAGTATCATCTGTAATATTGATATCCTGTGTCTGCTCCATTTTCCAATAAGCCTTCATAATATTATCATAACAAAAACTCTGCGGTGTCTGAATCTGCCACAATGTATCACGCGCCGGTGTATCAATTCCTACATTTTCACAATCTACTACCTTGATTGTATCCTTCACCGGCACACCTACTGTACATGCCTTGAATTGCCTGACTGCTTCTATAGAATGTTCTATCATTTCCACAGTCACACAAGGTCTGGCTGCATCGTGAATCAAAACGTACTCCGTCCCTTCGGCAGCCGCCAGCCCATTTTTAACAGACCAATACCGTTCCGCTCCGCCTACTACTACAGCTTTTGCCTTATTAATATGATACTTTTTTATAATTTCATTCTCACAATATACAATATCATCTTTACCCGTAACTAAAATAATATCATCAACACTACTATCCTGAAAGGCCTTCAAAGAATAATACAAAACGGGCTTCCCACATAAATCCAGAAACTGCTTTGGAACATCTGAATGCATCCGGTTTCCCTTTCCCGCTGCTAAAATAATAGCTGTGACCTTCCCCATCCTCTAACTCCCCTTTACCATTATATTATCATAAACTATTGTGAAGTTAACTATTGTCTTTGTCCAATTTTCAAATTGGGTACCGCATTTAAATCTAAGCCATGGCGAACCCCATTTTGAAATGCATAATATCCCGCCACACCAATCATTGCCGCATTGTCTGTACAAAAAATTGGAGACGGATGATAAAAACGAATCCCTTCCTTATCACAGGCCTGCTTCAGGCTTTCCCGCAAAGACGAGTTGGATGCCACACCACCTGCAATAGCAAGCTTATCCATGCCCATTTTCTTCACTGCAGAAATTGCGTGGCTCGTCAAAACATCAATAACCGCATATTGGAAGGATGCCGCTACATCGGCTGGATTCACCTCAATCTGCTTCATCTCACACTGGTTTAAATAATTTAACACAGATGATTTCAAGCCGCTAAAGCTGAAATCAAATGCATTGTCTTCCACCTTAGCCCTTGGAAATACAATAGCCTCCTTATCCCCTTCTCTTGCGAGCTTATCAATTTTGGGTCCTCCCGGATAACCAAGGCCAATGGCTCTTGCCACTTTGTCAAAAGCTTCACCTGCTGCATCATCCCTTGTTTTTCCTATAATTTCAAATTTATCATAGTCCAGTATTTTTACAAGGTGTGTATGACCTCCAGACACTACCAGACACATAAACGGTGGTTCCAAATCAGGATTTTCTATATAATTTGCCGCTATATGCCCCTCGATATGATGTACTCCCACCAAAGGTTTGTTGGCAGCATAAGCAATGGCTTTCGCCTCTGCCACTCCTACAAGCAGCGCTCCCACAAGCCCCGGCCCGTAGGTTACTGCAATGGCGTCCACATCCTCCAACTCCATAGAGGCCTTTGAAAGGGCTTCTTTTATAACCTGGTTTATTTTCTCAATATGTTTTCTGGAAGCAATTTCCGGAACAACGCCACCATATAATTTATGTAGTTCAATCTGAGAAAAAATGATATTTGAGCATACCTCCCTGCCATTTTTAATAACTGCCGCTGCTGTCTCATCACAGGAAGATTCAATTCCTAATATATAAATATCCTTTTCCATTAATCTGCATCTCCTTCATCCTCGGAGGAAGGGTTATCTGTCCTTTGCCATCCAAGTATTTTCCATCTGCCCTCAGAATCTTTTCTTAATATATATTCTTCATCCACAGAAGCAGACGCCGAACCGACTTTGATAACAAGAGAGACTTTTATTTTGGCATATTCCCTGTCATTTTCTGTGTTATACTGAACCTGGCTGCCCTCTGCCAGTGAAAAGCTGACAAATTTCTGCTTGTTGTCCTTATATAACTGCATCTCATCCTTCAGCCCCTGTAATTGTTTGTCCTCTGCATTAGCTGCCAGTAAATCATCATCGAAGAGTTGACGAATCTGCCTGTTAACCGTAAACAGCTCGTCTTCCGTAAATTTATCATTGTAGGCATTTTTTAAATAGTTAAGGTGAAGCTTTACCGTCTCCCTGACTGTTTTTGGATAGTTATTCACAAAATCGTACTCCAAAAGCTGCTGGGCTTCTGAACTTTCATCAACTTCCCTTCTGCTGCTGGCACGATTATTCAAATAGGTATAATAGACCAGCCCTACTATTACAAGCAGCAGTACTATGGTGATAAATCCCCTTGTTCCTATTCTTTTCATAGACCTTCCTCCTCAAACAATAGCGTTGTCGTCCTTCTATCCTTTGCCACAACTGTATTAGGGAAAATTTTTCTGACCTTATCTTCATATTCCTGGGGACGCACAAGGGACGGTGAGTAATGTGTAAGCCACATTTCCTTTACATTCGCATCCTTTGCCATCTCTGCCGCCTCATAAAATGTCATATGCTTGTATTCTCTTGCCTTCTGCTCTTTGTCAGGCTCTCCGTACATGCCCTCGCATATGAACAAATCGGAATTTTTTGCATTTTTTACAATACTTTTTGTAGGACGGGAATCCGTACAATAGGTCAGCTTAATCCCCTTTCTTGCACTGCCCAAAACCATATCCGGGGAAATAATCTTCCCCTCCTGCTCTATTGTCTCTCCCTTTTGCAGCCGGCTCCAAAATGATACAGGAATCTGCAATTCCTTTGCCCTGTTTACATCAAAGCGCCCTGCTCTGTCAAGCTCTAAGCTATACCCATAACAGGTAATGTTATGATTCACTTTAAATGCATTAATCCGAAGACCATTGAATGTAAAGCTTTCCTCCTCCTGTTCCAGTTCAATAAAACGAATCGGAAATGGAAGCTCAGGAGCAATCATTCTCAAGGCATTCACAATTTTCTCCAGCCTTTTCGGTCCTATCATGGTTATCGGTTCTGTCCGGTCTGCATTACCCAGGGTGAGCAGCAGCCCAGGCAGCCCACTTATGTGGTCTGCATGAAAATGCGTAAAACAAATCACATCAATGGGTTTTACACTCCAGCCCTGCTGTTTAATTGAAACCTGTGTGCCTTCACCGCAGTCTATCAGAACATTCATTCCATTATAACGCACCATCAATGATGTCAATGCACGATATGGCAACGGCATCATTCCACCAGTACCCAGTAAGCATACGTCTATCATCAAATTCCCTCTTTCTAATCTGCTTCAGACACGGATACCAGCTTCTATTCACCCTACCCCTGTATCCATACTTAAAGCATTTCTGTTGTTTCACTAAATTTGGCGGGAATCACAAACTGTTCCGTCATGATTTCCACACATTCCTCACACAAAATAAATTCCTGTGTCCTTCCATCCTTTTTTGAAAAATATCCCCAGGACTTGCATACGTGTAAATAATCCTCCTTTGCAATTCCCTTTTCTACCTGTAATTGTCTTCCACACTTATTACAAACTAAATGTTCCATATTAGCCTCCATATGTTTCTTATATCTTAGGTTGAAATTATTCTGACCATTCATTTCCTGCAAACAGTCTCATCTATGTTCTATGGTAGCCTAATTCGTTTATAAAATCCAGTGGTAATAATTGTTCATTTACAACCCGCAGAGCTTTCAGCTTTACAATAACAGCTTCTCCATAATAATCGCATCCTCTACAGGGTCTTTATAATAATTCCTGCGTTCAGAAAACGCAGTAAATTCAAATCTGTTATATAAATCTATAGCGCAATGGTTACTCTGGCGTACCTCCAGAAGCATCCGCCGGACTCCATGACTGACAGCCTCCTGTATCATCTGTTCCAACAGCATTTTACCAATTCCTCTTCTGCGATAGCCGGAATGAACCGCAATATTTAAAAGCTCCGCTTCATCCACAATTACCATGATGCCTGCAAAGCCTGCAACCCGCCTGTCCTCTGTGCTGTATGCCACATAAAATATATTATTGTCATAACGCAAGACATCCCGGATACTCTCCAATGACCAGTGCTCTGGAAGGGCTTCCCTGGCAATTTCCGCAACAGCTTCACAGTACCCACTTTGCAATGGTAATAGCTCTATTTTATTCATTCTTTTCCTCTTTATTTTTCTCCATGCGTTCTCTTTCTGCCTGGGATAAACGCAGATATTCCGGTTCAAAGGTATCTGCATCCCCATACAGCCCCTGCTTCCAGTATTCCAATGCCCGCACCGCAATCGCTGCCGCACGCTGCTTATTTACATGGGCTGGTGCAAAAGTATAGGGTATCTCTATTTTTGTCTCAATAATTTCTCTATATACAGGAACTCCATCTCCCAGAAATACAACCTCTTCCCCAATCAGATTAAGGGCATTAATTATATCTTCTATGCTGACAGCGGCCTGGTCTTTTACTACCTCCATGTTTCCCTGTCGAAAGCGGTAAATTCCGGTATATACCTGATTTCTTCTTGCATCCATTAAGGGACAAACCAAGGCACTGCTGCCATAGAGATTCGCAGCCAATCCTTCTACTGTGGGAATTCCAATTACCGGTTTTTTCAGGGCAAGCCCTAAGCCCTTGACTGTGGCAGAGCCAATCCGCAGACCGGTAAAGGAGCCGGGCCCCTTTGCCACCGCAATCACATCTATGTTGTTCAAATCTGTGTCCGTCATTTTCACTATCTCATCAAGCATAGGCAGTAAAGTCTGTGAATGTGTCTTTTTGTAATTTACAGTATACTCTGCAATCAGGTTTTCATTCTCGACAATAGCCACAGACGCCACCAAACCCGAACTATCCACTGCTAATATTTTCATCCTTTATCCCTTCTATCTCAATCCACTATCTGTGCTCAATTACAATACGTCTATAGTCAAATCCCTTTTGTAAATCTTTTTCAATGACAATATTTATATAATGCTCCGGCAATATATCAGATATCATATCCGCCCACTCAATCAGACAGACTCCCTCTCCATATATCATATCCGAAAAACCAACCTCTTCCATCTCTTCCGAATCTTCAATACGGTAGACATCAAAATGATAAAGGGGAAGCCTGCCCTCTTCATACACCTGTACAATGGTAAAGGTAGGACTGTTAACACTCTCTTCTATCCCCAGTCCCTTTGCAAAGCCCTGGGAAAATAATGTCTTTCCTACTCCCAAATCGCCAACCAGACACACCACATCTCCTGCACAGGCCTTTTCACCAAGCTTCCTCGCAATATCATATGTATCTTTCGCACTTAAACTATCATATTCCATATCCGTCTCCACTCCGTTTCTCTCTGTTGTCTGTGGCAGCAGCCATGTCCAGATACATTATTCCTCCAGCCTGTCTCTGCGTTTTTTTATCCTTGAGGACAGCCGCACTCCTGTACCCTTCGTATATTCCACCATAATTGTCTCGGCCTTTTCACACTCCTGCCCTAAAGCCTTTTTAGGAAAAACAAAAGCATGTATCTTACTGCTGTATACCAGATATTGAGACTTGGTTTCCACAATTTTCATGAGGTTTTCCCATGCAATCGTCTGCTGCTCCTCTCCCTGTGAAACTGTGATTCCTTCCCGGTTCATTTGATAATTAAGAGGTTTTTGATAAGATTTGTTCCTTTTGACCTGACTTCTCGCCCGAAAGAACAGGGTAACAGGCTCCAGTATCAAAAACCATGCCGCCACAAATGTTAACACCGTCTTGTCCCGGTCAGTCAGCTCATTAAATGACACAATCAGCATAACTAACGCTGCTATCGAAAGACATACGCCCAGCAGTCCGGAAGCCTTATGATAACTATGATAAATTGTGAACTTATAAATCTCCATTGGGGTCATCTGCACTGAAAATGCAATCTCATCCTTTTCCATAGCTCTTGCCTCTTTTCTAAACTCATATTTATAAAATCATGGAAAGCTGAATCCTTTTCCTGTCCAAATCTACACTCAACACCTTAACCTCTATCACATCTCCAACACTCACCACTTCTAATGGATGTTTGATAAACTTTTTATTCGTAATCTGAGAAATGTGAACCAGACCATCCTGGTGCACTCCAATATCCACAAACACTCCAAAGTCAATCACATTACGAACAGTTCCCTTTAAAATCATTCCCTCTGTCAAGTCCTTCATCTCCAGGACATCCGTCCGCAAAATCGGCTTTGGCATCTCGTCCCGAGGGTCCCGCGCCGGCTTCTCCAGCTCCTTGATAATATCATCCAGGGTCACCTCGCCAATTTCCAGTTCCGTTGCCAGCTGACTGCGGTTTTTGGCAAGAAGTGATAGTCCAACCAGTCCCTGACTGGAAATATCAGACAGAGAATATCCCAGCTTCTTCAATAACTGGGTGGCTGCCGCATAGCTTTCCGGATGAACGCTGGTGGCATCCAGCGGATTCTCCCCTCCCTGAATCCTCATAAAGCCTGCGCACTGCTCAAAGGCCTTCGGTCCAAGCTTGGCAACCTTTAAAAGCTGCTTACGGTTTGTAAACCTTCCGTTCTCTTCCCTGTAAGTAACTATATTTTTTGCAATCACCTTACTGATACCGGAAACATATTCCAACAGAGAAGCCGATGCTGTATTCAGGTCGACCCCTACTTTATTTACACAGTCTTCAACAACTCCGGTTAACGCCTCTCCTAACTTCTTCTGGTTCATGTCATGCTGGTACTGTCCCACTCCGATGGATTTTGGGTCTATCTTTACCAGTTCTGCCAAAGGATCCTGTAATCTTCTTGCAATGGATGCCGCACTTCTTTGTCCCACATCAAAGTTAGGAAATTCCTCCGTTGCCAGCTTGCTGGCAGAATATACGGAAGCACCCGCTTCATTTACAATAACGTACTGCACCTTTTCCGGTATCTCTTTCAGCAGCTCCACAATCACCTGCTCTGACTCACGGGAAGCCGTACCGTTCCCCACCGAAATCAGGGTTATGTTATATTTTTTTATCAGATTATGCACAATCCTTTTGGATTCTGCAATCTTCTTCTGGGGCTCTGTCGGAAATATTACAACTGTGTCCAGCACCTTGCCTGTGGCATCCACAACAGCAAGCTTACAACCGGTACGAAATGCAGGGTCCCAGCCCAGTACCACCTGTCCGGTAATAGGCGGCTGCATTAAAAGCTGTGTCAGATTCTTTCCAAACACTGAAATAGCTCCATCCTCTGCTTTTTCCGTCATTTCACTCCGGATTTCTCTTTCGATGGCACCGGCAATCAGTCTCTTATAGCTGTCCTCAATGGCTGTCTTTAACAAATCTGTGGTATATGGATTATCCTTTACAATGATTTTCTTCTCCAGATATCCTAATATCCGCTCCTCCGGCGCCGTTATCTTAACAGATAAAAATTTTTCCCTTTCTCCTCGGTTAATTGCCAGCACCCTATAGCCTGCCGCCTTGTTAACCGGTTCTTCAAATTCATAATACATTTCGTATACAGACTTCGCATCTGCATCCTTCGCTGTTGTAACAAGTTTTCCTTCCTTCACAGTGATATCGCGTATATACGTTCTATACTCTGCATCATCCGATATATTCTCTGCAATAATGTCCAATGCGCCTGCAATGGCGTCCTTTACAGAGCAGACTTCTTTTTCCTCGGACAAATACGCCTCTGCCTCTTTATCGATTGACCGGCTCGTCATCTGAAGATAAATTATATTGGCAAGTCCCTCCAGGCCTTTTTCTTTTGCAATGGTCGCCCGGGTTCTTCTCTTTTGCTTATAAGGACGGTATAAATCCTCAACAGCCACAAGGGTCATAGCCTCCCGAATCTGCTCCTCCAGCTCCGGTGTCAGCTTCTCCTGCTCTGTAATACTTGCAATAACCGTTTCCTTGCGTTCCTCAAGATTTCTCAGATAATTCAAACGTTCATATAAATCACGCAAAATTTCATCGTTCAGGGAGCCAGTAACCTCCTTGCGGTATCTGGCTATAAATGGAATAGTGGAACCCTCATCAATCAACCGAATCGTTGCCTCCACCTGACTCACCTTAATTCCTAACTCCTTTGCGATTACTTTTGCAATATCCATGTTTCTAAAACCTCTGTCTTTCTTATTTGTATATATTCTATCACTTCACCTGTCCCATTAGACGGACTACAGGCTCAATTCTATTCTTTGATTCTTTGGCTCAAAAGCGCGGTATGTCACCCCTGCCATATTAAACATCATTTTGGAGGCAATGGTTGCCTCCGTGTCAGAATATTTGTCGGACAAATACACAATCTCCTTAATTCCACTTTGGATAATCGCCTTTGCACACTCATTACACGGAAACAGGGTGGAATAACAGGTCGCTCCGGCAAGAGAGCCTCCACCATAATTTAATATGGCATTCAGCTCTGCATGGCAGACAAAGAAATATTTATTTTCCAGTGGCTTTCCAACTCTTCCCCATGGCATCTCATCATCCTTACAGCCGGACGGCATGCCATTATAGCCAACGGATAAAATCTTATTATTCTCCCCTACTATACAGGCTCCCACCTGTGTATTGGGGTCCTTGCTGCGCTCTGCAGAAAGCAGGGCAATCCCCATAAAATACTGGTCCCAGCTCAGATAATTTTCCCTCTTCATCCTGTGTACCTCCCAATTTCTTCTAATCCAAACATATTTTTTATCATACCACAAAATGATAGCCTGCGTAAACATTCTAATCAAAAAAATCCAAAGTATACGGGATAACTCCCGCATTTCTTTGGATTTTTACCCTATTCCTATATAAATTGACCAAATCGGCAAACAAATTTTACATAGACTGAATAGACTGCATAATCTCCTGATATTCCGGACTGCTAAAGCCGATTACAAGCATAACAACTGTCAATACCACACCAATAATGGAACAAATTAAGCCTGCAATAGATAAGCCAGACTTCTTGCCTGTTGCCAATGCAACAATACTGAGTACCAGTCCCACAATACCGAAAATACCGTAGCAGCTGCAACACACAATACTCAGGATACCAAACACCAGCGAACAGATTTCCAGAGCCTTGCTCTCCTTCTTTTCTTCTACTACATTGTAATTCTCATCCATATTTTCTCCTCCTTTTCCTTTTCGTCCTATTCATGCTTATGATTAGAACTCTGGTATTATTATTGTATTCGCAAATCTATTCTTCGTCAACCAGTTTTTTTGATTCGGCAGTCCAATCCGGCTTATATAATATATATCCAGAATAAAATATGTGCTATCAAAAAACAGGGCACTCCAATTTTAAACTGTGAATGTCTTGTTTTATGGTGAAATACTTGCATTCCTAAGAATGCTCCCAACGCTCCGCCAAACACGGCAATCCCCAGAAGCGTTTTTTCCGAAATCCGCCACAATCCCCTGACTGCCTTCCTTTTGTCCACGCCATAAAGAATAAACGCTATAATATTAATGATTATATAATATACAGAAATCAGACCTAATTATCTCCTAAACCAAACTTCTCATGTACTGCATTCATTGCCTTTTCGGTATATTTTTCATCAATCAATACAGAAACACGGATTTCAGAGGTGGAAATCATCTTAATATTGATTCCCTCATCATATAATGCTTCAAACATCTTTGCAGCAACACCGGCATTGCTCATCATACCGGCACCAACTATTGAAACCTTTGCCACATTCTTCTCTACATCAATTTTTTCATACTCATGGAAATGTCTCTCGATAATCTCCACCGCTTCATCTGCATTCTCAACAGCAACTGTAAAGGAAATATCCTTTGTGCTGTCACGTCCTACAGACTGTAAAATCATATCTACATTGATATTGTGTCTTGCCAGATGATTGAATAATCTAAATGCCACACCCGGCTCATCCTTTAATCCGATTAACGCAACTCTTGCTGCATCCTTATCTGCCGCTACTCCGCTAACAAGCATTTTCTCCATTTTTGCATCCTCCTTAACAACGGTACCTTCTGAAGTATTAAGACTAGAGCGAACAACCAACTGTACACCCTGCTTCTTTGCCAATTCTACTGAACGATTATGCAATACACCTGCGCCCAGGGTTGCAAGCTCTAACATCTCATCATATGTGATTTGGTCAAGCTTTCTTGCATTTGGAACCTTACGCGGGTCTGCCGTAAAGACTCCGTCCACATCTGTATAAATCTCACAGGCATCCGCATTTAATGCTGCAGCAAGTGCCACTGCTGTTGTGTCTGAACCGCCACGCCCCAAAGTCGTATAGTCATCAAACTTGTTAATTCCCTGAAAGCCTGTTACAATTACAATCTTCCTCTGGTCAAGCTCATGACGGATTCTCTCACTGTCAATTCTTTTGAGCCTTGCATTTCCATATACAGAGGTGGTATGCATAGCCACCTGGAATGCATTTAACGAAATGGCTGGAACTCCTAAATTGTTCATCACCATACCCATTAAAGCAACTGACATCTGCTCACCAATAGTGTAGAGCATATCCATCTCCCGTTTTGGCGGATTGGGATTCATGTCTTTTGCCATATCAATCAATTCATCTGTGTATTTACCCATAGCAGATAATACAACTACTACATCGTTACCCTTCTTGTAGTCTTCGATACATCTGTTTGCAACATTATACATTCTCTCTTTATTTGCAACGGAAGTACCACCGAACTTCTTTACGATTAACATTTGATTTGCTTCCTCCTACCTGTTTAAGTTACCTAGCCTAATTTACTACTTTTCAAACAAATGGTCAATAATTTTATAGCCATTTTCGATATAAATGCCTGATTTTTTTGCATCCTTTTCATTATAAAGCAAATCTGAAGTCTTTTTGTCTGTGCTGTCATACAATAAAAACGGAACCGGCTCCCCTACATGGGTGCGGAGACAGATTGGCGTCGGATGATCCGGCAAAACCAGCAGGCGGAACGCTTCGCCTCTCGCCTCTAACTGCTCCTTTACCACCCGGATTACCTTCTTATCCAAAAACTCCACAGCCAAAAGCTTTCTCTCCATGCTTCCCTGATGTCCCATCTCATCCGGTGCTTCCACATGAATATATGCAAAATCATACCCATCATTACAGAGTGCTTCAACCGCCGCCATGGCTTTTCCCTCATAATTGGTGTGAAGACCGCCGTTTGCGCCTTCTACTTCTATCACCTTCATTCCGGCACCTACTGCAATTCCCTTTAACAAATCGACTGCCGAAATCATGACTCCCTTTTTACCATTCTTCTCCTCAAATTCAGAAAGAGCAGGACGGGTACCAGCGCCCCAGAACCATAAGGAGTTTGCAGGATTCAGCCCCCTCTTCTTTCTCTCTGCATTAATCGGATGGTTTGCCAGAACGGAATAACTCTTTTCCATCATTTCACGGAGAACCTTATCCTCCGGAAGATATTCTCCAATGGTTTTCCCTAAAATATCGTGGGGCGGTGTAAGTGGCAAAACCTTGCCATTCTCCCATATTGTAAGATGGCGGTAGCTTGTACCCACATAGAATTTATACCCGGCATATTCCTTTTCCAAAACATCACTGACTGCCTTCAAAAGCACCGCTGCATCCTCTGTAGAAATCTCAGAGGAGCTATGGTCAATTATGGTCTTATCGCTATAATCCGCCTCTTCCTCGCTGACCGTTACAATATTACAGCGGAAAGAAATATCGGTAGGCTTCATATCCACTCCGATTGACAATGCCTCCAGCGGCGAGCGTCCCGAATAATATTTCTTTGGATTATACCCGATTACGGATAAATTGGCGGTGTCACTTCCCGGACTCATCCCCTCCGGTACCGTCAAGACCATCCCTATCTCCGATTCCTTTGCCAGTGCATCCAAGGTTGGTGTGTCTGCGTGTTCAATTATGGTTTCATTCCCAATTTCTTCAATGGGATAATCAGCCATTCCATCACCTAAAACAATTACATATTTCATGCCTCTATCTCCCTCAGTTAAAAATCTACACGAATTACACTATACACATCCTCAAAGCCTGCAATGTGCTCTGCAAAATCTCCCTCCCGCATCGGCTTTGTAATAAATGCGAGTTCATCCTTTACATCCGGTGCCTTTACATACAACACATCACCAAAAGCATTTTTAATGCTGAACATCTGGTCATCATCCAGACCTTTATCCTTCATGCGGACAAAAAACTTATTCTGAAAATCCTCAAAAGCGCCAAGATTGGTCTTTCTCTCCTCCCAGATTGTCATTATATTGGTGTGCATATGCTTTACTGCGTCCACCACATCCGAAACCACTGCGCTTGCAGTAGGAAGCTTGCCGGCTCCTCTGCCATAAAACATCACATCGTCCAACACATTACCATGTACAAATATTCCGTTAAATACACCATTTACTCCGATTAGCGGGTGATTTTGTCCAATCATTACCGGTGCAACCATGGAGTAAAAGGTATCATTTACTTTTTTGCTGGTTCCAAGAAGCTTAATTGATGCCTTCAAAGCTCTGGCATACTGGAAATCCTCCTTCGTAATCTTCGTAATTCCCTCTGTATGGATTTCCTCATAATCTACCTGGGCGCCAGCCACTAAGGAGGTAAGAATCGCAATTTTGCGGCAGGCATCGTACCCTTCCACATCAGCCTCCGGATTTCTCTCTGCATATCCCTTTTCCTGGGCATCCTTTAATACATCCTCAAAAGCAGAGCCCTTTTCCGCCATTTCCGTCAGAATATAATTGGTAGTGCCATTTAAAATACCCGTAATCTCCGTAATCTCATCTGCGGTCAGAGAGCTGTTTAACGGACGGATAATCGGAATACCTCCGCCGACAGAGGCCTCAAACAGATAGTTAAGCTTCCGCTCCTTTGCAATGGCAAGCAGTTCAGCCCCATGCTTAGCCACCAGTTCTTTGTTAGAGGTACATACACTCTTTCCTGCCAGCAGCGCCTGCTTGGTGAAAGTATATGCCGGCTCCACACCGCCCATTACCTCAACTACAATATCCACCTCTGGATCCTTCAGAATAATATCATAATCATGTACCAGAATTTCCTGTATCGGGTCGCCCTCAAAATCTCTCAAATCAAGAACGTATTTTACACTAATTTCCTTGCCGGCTCTCTTATTAATACTGTCATGGTTGGTATTAATTACTTCCACCACGCCTGACCCTACTGTACCATAACCTAACACTGCAATATTAACCATATTTACCTCCTTTATCCTACTGCTTCTGCTTTATTTGTTATCCTCAATCATCTGGTTTAAGGCGTCTCTGGTCTCCTCCGACAACACCTCATCCACACTAATTGCAATGATAATATCATCTTCTATATGTAAAACCTCTTCCATAAATGCTGTCTCGTCATTCGAAGCGATGAACGGCATCCGATTAATCTTTCCCGGCTGCATTTCTTCTATGGAAATTACTGCATCCACTTCATATGCCAATGCAGTGCCGGAGCTGTTTGTAATCAGCAGGCTCTTCTCCGGATTATCAATCCTCCGCTCCATTCCGAAGCGTTCCCGCAAACTATACACCGGAATAACCTCTCCCCGCAGGTTTATTATCCCCTTCACCCCTGCCGGAGCATTCGGAACCGGAATAATATGATAATCCTGCTCAATTCCATTGATAAACATTAAATTCATTCCATATTTCTGCTCACCAAGCTGAAAAATAACATACTTAAATTCCTCCATACCCCTACTCCTTATTCAGACTCATCCATTTTAAATACGCATTCATAAACGGTTCAATATTTCCATCCAGCACTCCATTTACATTGCTGATTTCCGTTCCAGTGCGATGATCCTTCACCATCGTATATGGCTGCATTACGTAAGAACGAATCTGCGAACCAAAACCATTCTCGGAAATATCGCCCCGTATATCGTCAAGCTTTTCCTGATTCTCCTGCTGCTTTAACACATAAAGCTTTGACATCAGCATTTTCATCGCCTTGTCCTTATTCTGGTGCTGTGAACGCTGGTTTTGGCACTGCACCACAATTCCCGTCGGCAGATGGGTAATCCGGATTGCAGAGGACGTCTTATTTATATGCTGTCCACCAGCGCCGCTGGAACGATAGGTATCAATCCTCAAATCCTCATCCCTGATATCAACAGAAACATCTTCTTCAATATCCGGCATCACATCACAGGAAGAAAAGGATGTCTGCCGCTTTCCTGCCGCATTAAATGGCGAAATGCGCACCAGACGGTGAACTCCCTTTTCAGACTTGAGATAGCCGTAAGCATTTTCACCATTTATCTGAATCGTAACGGATTTCACTCCTGCCTCTTCTCCTTCCAGATAATCAAGAATTTCTGTATCAAATCCCTTCTTCTCTGCCCATCTGGTATACATACGCAATAGCATTCCTGTCCAGTCACAGCTCTCTGTTCCGCCCGCCCCTGCATGCAGGGTGACGATTGCGTTGTCTTTGTCAAATTCTCCTGACAATAAGGTCTGGATTCTCAAGGTCTCAAAATGCTCCTTAAAACGCTCCAGCACCTCACTGATTTCCGGAAGCAGAGAAGCATCCTCCTCTTCATCTGCCATCTCGATTAAAACACCTATCTCTTCATATTCATCAGATACCGTGTCAAATGCTGCCAGAGTATCCTTCAGATTCTTAACTGTTTTCATAACTTCATTGGAATGCTCCACGTCATTCCAGAAGTCCGGAGCCTCCATATCGGCTTCTAACTCTGCTACCTTATCTTTCTTGATAGGGATGTCAAAGTGAATCCCTCACTTCCTGTAATGGAGTCTCATACTGAGCTAATTCAAACTTAAATGCATCGGTCTCAATCACAGAATCACCTCTTTCTTTTATTCTGAAACACAAAAACTATTGTTATTCTGCAGCTATATTTCATCAGGCATTTTTGCCACAGCACTGCTTATATTTTAACCCTGAGCCGCATGGGCAAGGGTCATTTCTTCCAATCTTGGCACTCTTTCTCTTAACAGGTGCCTTTGCAGACGTATCGTCCTTATTGGTACCCGTCACCTTAGCCACCTCTTCACGCTCTACCTTCTGCTCCACGCGGATATGAAGCATGGATTTAACAGTATCCTGACGGATTGCGTCTTCCATTTCCTCAAACATGTCAAAGCCGGCAAACTTATACTCCACCAGCGGGTCTCTCTGTCCATATGCGCGAAGTCCGATGCTCTGCCGCATCTGGTCCATGTCGTCAATGTGGTCCATCCACTTTCTGTCAATTACCTTTAGCAAGATAACTCGCTCCGCCTCACGAATCATCTCAGCCTCAGGGAACTCCGTCTCCTTCTCCTCGTAAAGCTTATTTGCCGCCTCTTTCACTCTCTGAATCAAATCCTGTTTCTGGATATGCTTGAGGTCTTCCTCCGAAAGCTTCACCTTATCTATCGGAATGATATCCAAAAGCTCCTGGTTCAGGGACTTCATATCCCACTCAGCAGGCTCTAAATCCTCTGAAATATTCCGGTTCACAACCTCTTCCACCGTATCATTTATCATCTTAAAGATAACGTCACGCATATTTTCTCCTTCCAATACACGCCGGCGTTCCTTATAGATAACCTCTCTCTGTTCATTCATAACCTCATCATAATCCAGCAGATTTTTACGGATTCCAAAGTTATTATTTTCAATCTTCTTCTGCGCCTTCTCAATAAAGCTGGTTATGGTTTTGTGACGAATTTCCTCACCCTCCGGGATATTCAGTGCACTATACATGGACATAACCCGCTCAGAACCAAATAAGCGCATCAAATCATCTTCCAGTGACAAATAGAACTTGGATTGTCCCGGGTCTCCCTGACGTCCGGAACGTCCACGGAGCTGGTTATCAATACGTCTGGACTCGTGACGCTCTGTACCGATAATACGGAGACCTCCCAGTTCCTTAACACCCTCTCCTAACTTAATATCCGTACCACGTCCAGCCATGTTCGTTGCAATCGTAACCGCATTCTTTTGACCCGCCTGTGCAACAATTTCAGCCTCCAGCTCGTGGAATTTTGCATTTAACACCTTATGAGGGATATGCTTTTTGGTAAGCAGCCGACTCACCTCTTCAGAGGAATCAATTGTTATTGTACCAACTAATACAGGCTGTCCCTTACGGTAACACTCATTAATATCCTCTACGATGGCATTCAGCTTTTCTTTCTTTGTACAGAATACGGAATCATCCTCATCCACTCTGGCAACCGGGAGATTGGTCGGAACCTCAACCACATCCATTCCGTAAATTTCACGGAACTCGTTTTCTTCAGTAAGCGCCGTACCTGTCATTCCCGCTTTCTTCTTATATTTATTAAAGAAGTTCTGGAAGGTAATGGTTGCAAGAGTCTTGCTCTCACGCCTTACCTTAACATTCTCCTTTGCCTCAATCGCCTGATGAAGACCATCTGAAAAGCGTCTGCCCGGCATAACACGACCGGTAAACTCATCTACAATCAAGACCTCATTGTCTTTCACAATATAATCTTTATCCTTAAACATCAGATTATGTGCCCGAAGTGCCAGAATAATATTATGCTGGATTTCCAAATTCTCTGAATCAGCCAGATTCTCTATATGGAAGAAATCCTCCACTTCCTTGACTCCCTGTGCGGTCAGCATAACCTGCTTGTCCTTCTCATTGACAAGGAAATCTCCATCCTCTTCCACATCAACGCCCATAATTGCATCCATTTTGGAAAGCTCACCATCACCCTGTCCACGTTTCATTCTCCGGGCAAGCAAATCACACATTCTGTATAGCTCTGTGGATTTACCACTCTGGCCGGAAATGATAAGTGGCGTTCTTGCCTCATCAATCAGCACAGAGTCCACCTCATCTACAATGGCATAATGCAGGTCACGCTGCACCAGCTGTTCCTTATAAATGACCATATTATCCCTTAAGTAATCAAATCCTAATTCATTGTTTGTTACATAGGTAATATCACAGTTATATGCTTCTCTTCTCTCTTCATTTGTGGAGCTATTTAAAATAACGCCGACTTTGAGACCCAGAAATTCATGAATCTGTCCCATCCACTCGGCATCACGTTTTGCAAGGTAATCATTGACAGTAACGATATGAACACCCTTACCCTCCAGAGCATTCAAATAAGCAGGGAGTGTAGAAACAAGAGTCTTTCCTTCACCAGTTCTCATTTCAGGAATTCTTCCCTGGTGAAGCAGAATACCACCCATTATCTGCACCGGATAATGTTTCATTCCAAGGGTTCTGACCGCCGCCTCCCGGACAACAGCGAAGGCTTCTACCAAAAGGTCATCTAATGTTTCTCCCTCTTCCAGCCGCTTCTTAAACTCTGCTGTTTTTGCCTTTAATTCATCATTGCTCAACGCCTGCATAGATTCATCCAAGGCCTCTATTTTGTCAACCAATGGTGTAATTCTTTTAATCTCTTTCTCACTATGTGTTCCAAATACTTTCTCGAAAATACTCATCTTAACACTCCTATTATTTAAAGATAATCATACGAATCTCATTCTAACATTATTTATTCCAAAAGTAAAGGGTTGCCGAAATATCGACAACCCTCATAAAATCTTATATCATAACACTTAACACTCTGGTTCAATCAGACCGTATGTGTTCCCCTTTCTCTTGTAAACCACATTAACCTCATCTGTCTCAGAATTGCGGAATACAAAAAAGCTATGTCCCAATAAATCCATCTGAACACATGCTTCCTCCGGATCCATTGGCTTTACTGCAAACTTCTTGCTTCTTATAATACTAATCTCGTCATCGTCCGGGATATCCTCTTCAATGAAAGACTTCTGGAAAAATGCTGCACTCTGTGCCTGGTCTACTAATTTCTTCTTATGTCTTGAAATCTGGCGTTCAATCACTTCTGTAACCAAATCAATGGATACATACATATCGTCACTTACCTGCTCTGCACGAATGATATTTCCCTTAATTGGAATTGTTACCTCCATCTTCTGCCTGTCCCTCTCCACAGAAAATGTTACTTGAACCTCTGTATCTTCATTAAAATATTTTTCCAATCTGCCTAATTTGTCATAGACAGCTGATTTCAAACCTTCTGTTACCTCAATATTCTTACCGCTAATTATGTACTTCATAATCTGTCAACTCCTTCTCTGTCTTATTACAGTCAGCCTTTCCCCAATCTCCCACGTAAGGCTTAATATTACAGATTGTCCCCTGTACCTTCCGTATCAGCTAACTGTAAAAATATTATACCATATATTGTATTTTTTTCAATCAATAACTGTAAAAAATTTTTGAATTTTCTGTCATCATCATGTAAAATATCTGTCAATTCTTTAAAATTTCCCAACTTTTTTCGACATTTAATTTGTCAATTCTTTTTGCCGAGAAGTTTTTTTTCGGCAAATTTTACAGAACATATTTTCTCCTTTTACCCCCGTTTTTTTTATGGTAAACCATACTTTTTTTGTGGATAATGTGGATAACTTTGTGCATAAGTCCATTTTTCAAGCTTTTTTCCACTTTTTTTGTGTTCAAAACTGGATTTCATAATCACTTAACATAATATTTTTTGATTTCTGAAGTTCAAAAGCTGGATTTTTTTTGTGCATTTCACCCAAAATTATTTTTTAATATGCTTTTATAATGTTAAGATAATTCAAAAACAATTTAAAAATTGTGTGTCAAATCAAGATATAGGATTTCTCCACTAAAAAATGGACCTGTTTTCAAGCAAGTCCACTCCTATTTACTCTTTTTATGCATCAGCACGTATTCAATTTCTTTTTTTCGAAGCTCATCCATATCCTCTGTCGAAGCCATCTCCGACAGTTTTTCCGCCTCTTCATAGGAAATTAACGGACGCAGCTGTACCTGATGATGTTCCACCGGTATGTAAGAAACCTTCCTGCCGTCAAACACTGACCGCAATCCATAATACATGACCTGGTCCCCATTCTTAACAGACAGCCTGGTAAGCTCCACTACCTGGCACACCCCTATGGCTTCACTAAAAATCACTTCTTTTTTCTCAAACATACCTTTTCCTCTCTAAGCTTCTGCTTCTCTGTCCACAGCAAAGGAGTGGAGATTTTCTATGAAATCCAGCCACGCCTTCGCCGCAGTCATTTCTAATGTTCCATTTTCCAGAAATATGCAGAATATGGTGGCAACTCGCTTCCTCCTCCAAAGTCATGAGGCTCACCACTGATTAAGTCCTCTGCCATGCCGCAGCCGGCATCAAAATGTGCCATATAAGGCTGGTCAGATGCATTAATTGCCACCAACACACGTTCTTCCTCACAGGCGCGCTCAATAATACATTGATGGTTTGTCAAGACTACATTGCGGAAATTGCCATAATTTAAAGCCTTGCTGTTCTTTTTTGCCTCAGCAAGTCTGGAAATCCATTCTGCCAGCTCGCCAAACTCCGGCTTATCAAAGCTTGCGCGCAAAGCCGAATCCCCCTCACTCTTATCTGCCTTTGCTCCCCATTCGCTTCCATAATAGACACACGGAATACCCGGCATGCCAAATGCCATGGCATAAATCAAAGGAAGATGCTTTTCATTATTCAAATTACTTGCAATCCGGCTTACATCATGGTTGTCCACAAAGGAAAGTAAATGCTTCCCCTTATATAAGGTCCAGTTTTCCGGTCCAAACTGTCTTGCAAGGGAATGGCAGATTTCAAACATGTTCATGGAGTTAAAGCTTGAAAACAATCCCTTGTAGCACTCATAATTCGTAACGGAATGGCACATCTCATCATTCATCCACTGATTATAATCTCCATGCAGAGTCTCCCCAACTATAAAGAAATCGGCTTTCTGGGAATCCGTAAACTGCCGGAGCCTTTTCAAGAAATCTCTGTCCAGACAATAGGCAACGTCCAGCCGCAGACCGTCAATATCAAATTCCTCAATCCAGCTCTTTACCGCACTGAAGATATGCTGAATGACCTCTTCATTTCTCAAATTCAGCTTCACCAAATCGTAATTACCTTCCCAGCCCTCATACCAGAGCCCGTCATTGTAATTTGAATTACCGCCAAAATCAATATGGAACCAGTCACGGTATCTGGAGCCTTCCCGGTTCTGCAGCACATCCTGGAATGCCCAAAAGCCTCTTCCCACATGATTAAAGACACCGTCTAATACCACTTTGATGCCTGCCTCATGCAGCTTCTCACACACTTTCCGGAAATCTTCATTTGTTCCAAGCCTGCAGTCAATTTTGGTATAGTCCCTGGTATTATAGCCATGTGTGTCAGAGTCAAACACTGGTGAAAAATATATTGCATTCGCACCCAGCTTCTCAATATGTGGAATCCAGTCAATCACCTTTAAAATCCGTGATTCCTGTTTTCCGTCATTCTCAAAGGGTGCTCCACAAAATCCCAATGGATAAATCTGATAAAAAACACTTTCATAAGCCCACATAATTATGTCCTCCTGTTCTCTCCTGCCAGTATCGCATTCGCTTAAAACCTTTATTTTACAAGATATATTGCCCCTGAATACGCTTTTTATTATAACATACATTCATAATAGTGGCAAATTCAAGATTTAGATGAACATTTCCCATTCAAAATGAATATGATAGGATGAACAAACTGGGGAGATTGGTTATGGAACCAACAATTATTATAGACGCAGGACATGGTGGGTGTTAATTGCGTATCTGTGTTTCAAACAACTCTTCCAGTTCATTTGAAAAATTATATATAATCCGGATTCGCCGGTTATCATATACCAAAATCTTGTCAATCATTTCAACAATTGTTACACGGTCAAGTTTTTCTACTTCTCTCAGCTGCATCAATCTCCTGACCCACGGAGATTCCAACACATTTTCTTCATCCTCTGCCTGAATCTGTCTCATGGATTCAATCTGCCTCAGCAAAAGATTTTCTTTATATGTATAATCTTCACGATAAGTAATATAGTCTTCCTTTGTAAGAATTCCTTCCTTGTAGTCTTCGTAAAGAGACTGCTTCCATTTTCTGATTTTACCCAGCTCTGCGTCTGCTTTGGAAATCTGCTCCTGTATCTTTCCTTCTGCATTTCTTTTTTGATTTACAGGTTTTTGCTTTACCAGTGTTTCTAAATCATCTATGCTTTGGATAATTTTTTTCAAATCATCCAGAACAATCTGTTCCAATAATTTCAGTGGCAGCGTATGAGGTGTACAATATTTTCTTCCATATCGCTTATATGTACCACAGTAAAAAGAATCTGTTTTCGTTCCATCCGCTCTGCTCCATGATACCCTTGCCATCGCCGCATCACAGTCTCCACATCTTATAAAGCCCGCAAATATATTCTGATTGGATGCCAAATCCAGCTGTCTTGTCCGGCGCTTTAAAAGGCTCTGCGCTTTATCCCAGGTTTCCTGGTCTATAATCGGTTCGTGGGTTTTTGATACTACTATCCAATCCTCTTTTGCAACCCGGTTCTGTCTGCTTCTCATAGATTGGTGCTTTGTCCCCTGAACCATATTCCCGATATAAATCTCCTTGTGCAGGATACTGTTGATTGTGGAGTATGTCCAATAAGTATTTTCTTTATAATTAATGTTTCTATAATGCTCACCGTTCAGCTGCTTATATGCTGATGGACAAAGGATTCCTTCATCGGTAAGAATCCTGGCAATCTTCTGCTTGCCCACACCGGATATATACATATTAAATATCCTTTTTACAATGCCTGCCGGATACTCATCTATAACCAGCTTGTTTTTGTCAACCGGAGATTTTTTGTATCCATAGCTTGCAAAGGAGCCAATAAATTCCCCTGAATGCTGTTTCGTTTTTACCGTTGCCTGAATCTTCTTTGAAATATCCCTGGCATACTGCTCGTTAAATATATTCTTTATCGGAAGCATCATGTCATATGCCTGCTTCATGCTGTCAATTCCGTCGGATATCGCTATAAAACGTACATCCATTTCCGGAAAAAAGCGTTCCAGGTATCTTCCAGTATCAATGTAGTCTCTTCCAAATCTGGAAAGATCCTTAACAATTACACAGTTTATTTTTCCATCTTCAATATCCTTTATCAGCCGTTTGAATTCTGGACGTTCAAAGTTCGTACCGGAATAACCGTCATCTATATAGATATCTACAAGAATAAATTCTGCATGTTCCTCAATATAATCCAGCAGAAGCTTCCTTTGATTCGCTACACTGTCACTTTCTTCTTTATCACCGTCCTCCCTGGATAAACGAATATAAAGTGCTACATAAAAAAATAAATTTTTCTTCATACATTTTACCCGTCACCGTATCTTTGAAATTATACCACAAAAGCGGAAACTCTGCCATCAGCCTGCTTCCTTCAGGTTTTCTTCCTGATGCGCCTGTATGATTCTTTTCATCAGCTCTTCCAAAGATAACTTATTCAAGAATTCCCTTTCAACTGTGTATGTTTCCATATACACCCCTCCATAAACTATCTTTTAATCATTTGTATGCGCCTATGCTTTTCCAATATGCTTTTAATTCTTTATAATCGACAGCCAGCATTACTGCTCTCCCAGTTCTCTATCTCTCCCGGTGCATTTCGTGCCCGAGTACCACCGATTTCCTTTTCCCCATTGCCTTCCAAGATAATAACGCTATCTTTTCCAAATGTGACACAACGAAGTTCTCTAACCAACAGGTAGAAGGTTTGCGTCTAACCTCCAGGTACTTTCATTTCAGGTAGGTGCGTTATTTTCGCTCATAGCTTATGCTACATCATCGCAAAACCGCAGCCGTCTCATATATATTCAGTTGTTAAGGTACACGCTTATTCACATACTTATATTATGCTTTGGGCAATATACATATATTGCTGCCTCGCCTGCAGCTTCACTGTATATTATCTTATCAGGGTATCCTTCTGGAAGGATGCTCTGATAAGATAATATATTCCTATTCAGAATATTTTAATTCCAAATTTAAATATTGTCAACAAAAGATTTCCCAATACATTAAAATGTAAAAAAGGAGTTTAGAAATTATGCAGTTGATAAGAATCAAGGAACTAAGACAGGAAAATTATTATACGCAAAAAGAATTAGCAGATTTATTGAATACCACGCAATCTCAAATTTCAAAATATGAGACAGATAGTTCATCACTTTCTATAGATGCACTAATTGCTTATTCAAAGATTTTTAATGTTTCAACTGACTATATATTAGGATTAACTAATATCAAAAATTATACTTCATCTAATCAAAATTTACTAGAAGACTGCATTTCGCTTTTTAATCAAATTGATACACTTGACCAACGCATCATCATAGGTGAAATGGCGGCTTTGGTTAAAAGCCCAAATAAGCAAAAGAAAAAAATATAAAATAATCCAACGAATAAAAAATATAATTTATATACAGAGGTGACAAATATGATTAATTATTCAGAAACAAACAAAGACTTATACAATCCTCTTGCCCAGAAAATATATAGCTTAATCCTCTCTCAACCTAGTAAACAAAACTTACCAAATGATGATTTTATAAATTCTATCTTGCTTATTGCAATAGATTTAAAACTGTTTAATTATTACGATATAAATAACAAATACATATTAGAACAATTAAATGGTACATACACATATTATTATAATTTAAATGCATCCGAACTAGAATTAGCACAGCATTTGGCAAATTCTCTCTTTGATTTATCTGAAATGTTAAAAAGATTTTCCAAGGCTATAGACGAACTTGGTTATTCTTCACTAGTATCCGACGATGGGGATTTTATATTAGCCAATGAATATCCCCCTTATTTATCGGAACTCCATAAATATATAATCGAAGAAGAAGAGGAGGAAGAAAACTGTTTAGAATTATAGCATAAAAAGATATCAAATAATTAAAAAAGCTGCGAATATATTTATATATCCCTTAATGATGAGAGATTTATTTAATTGCATTCTCTGATGTTTTGCAGTCATAATACCCACTGTAACTTATAATCCCCGTATAATATTTAAATAATCCTGTCTATGGTCAACCACTGCATAAATGATAATTTGTTTCTCTTCCTCATTGATTTTATAAAACACAAGATTCTTTTCTAAAACCAACACCTTATATCCCTGCCGTTTCAAAACCAGGTAATGTGGTTCTGCACCAATATTCGGATTGCTCGCCAGCAGCTTCAGATTGTACTCGAGCTCCTCTAATTTTTCTAATGCAACAGCTTTTCCAAAATTCTCTGCAATACGAAGAATAATCTGCCGGATTTGGGAATCTGCAATCTCCGTGCGTATTACCGTATATTTCAATGTGATTCCTCCTTTAGAATACTTCGCAAATCCTGGAAGGTTTCACTGATTGGAGCCACCCTTCCATTCTTCACGTCATCCTCTGCCTCTGTAAGAATTTCCAACAGCTCAATTCTGGATTTCATTCTTTTGTATTCCTCGTATGAAAGAGACACTGTATCCCCTCTTCCATTCACCGTAATAATAACTGCTTCCTTCTCTTCTCTGCATTGCTTTGAAATTTCATTATAATGATTCCTCAAATCTGCAGACGGACGTATTGATTCCTGTAATGCTGCCATATTTACACCTCCGTTTTACACAAGTTATATGCATATTATATCATTATATGTCTATACATTCAATATTTCCCCATAATTTAATCTCTAAAAATGTATGCCTGCTCCCTTTATATAATATAAATATTGTTTATATATTACTCTTTTTTCATTATCCCTATAGTATAGATAGGGTGCAATTTTTGTTTTCAAACAGATTTATAGGCGTAATATCTCCCGGATTTTGTGCCATTTCGATTGAAAACTTTGTTTTAACCTGGATATAAAAGTCCGGATTTTGCTGTTCCCGGCAGTCTGCCCTTTCCGGGTTCGGGAATTCTTAATTATATGATTTTGTGGATTCTGTATATTTTTTCCGGATTCCGGACTATGCTCCGGTGCTTTATCCTGTTTATCTTCTGTAGCTCTCCCCTCCTGTTCGGAAAGCTGATACATGCTTCCAGTCAACTGCATAACAAGATAATCCTGATTGCGTAAGATAGTATGCTTTACCTTCAGCAGTCCTTTACTTCTCAGCATATTAAGAAGCCTTTTAAAGGTATTTCTCCTGACACCAATTGCGTCCATAAATGCCTGCGGTTTGTCATAAACCATTCCCTTTTTATTTGCACGGTGACACAGATAAATCAACAGAAGCTTCTCTCCTGCAGTCAGCTCCATACTGTATATCTTTTGAATTTCACTAACCTTATGTATCTGCTTATCAGGGATATTGAAAGAAAAATCATTCAAAAAATCATATTCCTGGTCGGTATACAGCATCTGTCCCGGAGCATCCTCTGTTACACCCAGGTTAAATACATACTGGTTGGTAAGCTGCTGATGGTTATACCAGCGGTCCTTCCGGATAATGTAACCTGCTTTTTCCAGCTTCCGCATATTGTACTGGACGGTACGTCTGCATACATTTAACGCTTTCGCAATTGTCTCAACAGCCGGAAAGCACTGCTCCTTATTTGATTTGTGTACCAGATACTGCAGGAGCAGAATTGTTCCTTTCTTCAACTGGCCGTCCTTATAGGCTGCATTTAACAAGTCATATTTTGTCTCAAATCTCTGCATAACTATTTCCTCCTAATTAAAAAAGCTCCGGATTGCCCGAAGCCTGATTTTTTCATATTCTGTCTTGTAACTTATAAATAATTGTGCTATTATAAATATGCATAAACTATTTCCGTATGGCAGATATATGTTTGTCATACCGTTTAAAAGAAGGGTGTTGTCAGCATCCTTCTTTTAATTATTAGATAATTATTGATTTTGTTTTCTTACAATGTTATAATGGATACATAAAAAGAGCAACCGCCCACAAAGTGGTTAGCTCCCGAGTGAATTAAGAAATCCGCTACAGTCCTGCTAAGTCTTGAGCGGATTTTTTAATGCTTATTTATTCCTATCTATATAGGTAAGCAACGCAATCAGAAAACTACCAAATAAAAACAATACTGTTATAACCTGATATGTATCCATCGGCGCCACCTCCCTTCTTTTGTAAAGTTCGGGAGGTTTCCACTCAGTACACGATTACTCCTTGATTATTATACCACATATTTTATTCTCTTTCTATCAAATTATTGATTTTCCCTCCTTACAGTGCTATCATGAGTATATAAAAGAGCAACCGCCCACAAAGTGGTTAGCCTATCAGAGTTAAAATACCTACCTGTACCGGCTAAGTAACAAGGTAGGTATTTTTATTTTCGCTTGTTATTCCTATCTATGTAGGCAAGCAGTGTGATTAAAAATGTTGCAAACAAGATTAAATCCTGAAAAGAAAACATTATACATTTCCCTGTTTCTACCAGAATTTCTCACCATATACACTTATCATAAAACACGTTATCACCTACATTTACCCCTTTCTTTTCTATTTTCAATTTTTTGGCATAATCCGCTGATATAAAATAGCATCTGCTTCCTATCGGATTCTTCGCTGTCCCCTCTAGCACTGCCCTGGCAGACTTTAATGCCCAGGACGGTGGATTTTTTAAGTATGTATTCCATGGACTGTTAAACTGCCCTTTGGCAGTAACCACTTCCTTTACAGTAGAACCAAAGCCTTTGGCATTCACCCGGTTCATGACAACATATCCCACTGCATACTGTCCCTCCTTGCTGGTGGAAAGGGATTCTGCAGCAATACATGCTGCCATATACTTTAAATCTTCTTCTGAATAATCTGCCTTGATGAGGCGTCCATACCCACATGGTTTCCGGTAACTGATGTCTGATATCTTGATGCCTCCCTGGGGATACGGAGCAGAATTACTGGCATGTATTACCTGGTTATTTCCAATATACATCGTGACATGGGTAATGCTGGCAGTACTGCTACCATAAAAGAGCAGGTCACCAGGCAGCAGCTCCTTTTTCGTAATCTTTTCTGAGGCATTGTACTGCTCCTGTGCCGTCCGGGGAATAGTGATATCAAAATGTTCGTATATCTTCATGGTAAACCCGGAACAATCTGCACCCTTTGTAAGGCTCGTCCCGCCATATATATAGGGATTGCCGATAAACTGTTTTGCATAAGAAACCATTTCCTTTCGCATTCCGGTTGTCGCCGTGGTGGAATAGGCAATCTCTTCCTTTGGGTTCACGTAATCTAACGGATTCACATATTTTCCATCCTTCAATACCGCAAAGTGGCTGTGTGGACCGCTTGAAATGCCCGTGTTTCCCGATAATGCTATCACCTCCCCCTTTGCTACGGTATCCCCGGTCTTTACCAACAGGGTACTGTTATGCATGTAATAAGTGGTGTAATGTTCATTATGCTTTATGGCAATCCAGTTTCCTTCCGATGCGGAGCTTTCTGCCACTGTAACGGTGCCTCCTTTTGACGCCACGACATCTGTTCCCTCCTGGCATGCGATATCAATACCCTTATGGTCTGTGGATGCACCGGCAGTCGGGGACGTTCTTTTCCCAAAATAGGAAGAAATAGTCCTGCAGTCCGGAACCGGCCACATCCATTCGTTTGTGCCGTAATAATATCCATTATCTTCACTATCCTGAAACAGACTGCCTAAAATGGCGCAGAAAATAAGGAGAAATCCGAAGAATCCCCCTATACTCCACGCCATTACCCGGTTCATCACCTTCCCCCTGCAGAACCAAAGTACGACCACTTGTATTCTGCTATTTCAAACTGAACCTTCATATGCATATGTCCGATAATCATAAGTGCCAGCCCTTTCTGCATCATTTCCAAAGTTTCTTCCTCTGCCTCCGTCAAACTATATAGCGCAACCGTATCCTTCAGGTTTTGTCCGTCACAGCCCATAAGTATTTTGATTGCAGCAGAATCGAGGATAGCCTGTCCGTATATCTTTACGGAATCATCCAAAAAGTCAACGACTGAATGAGATACCAGCACAAAGGAAATCTCATATTTACGCCCACGCTTTAATCCGTTCCGCAGGAAAACCAGCGCCTGTGGTATCTTCCGGTCAATCATCAGATAAGCCTCGTCTGCCACAATCATCGTCTCCTCTTTGCGGTCTTTGGAGGCATCCGTCCAAATCCATGTAAGAATGTTGTAATACTGTGCACCCTTGACATAATCTGGCGCATTGTTCTGCAAATCATGTGTATCAATGACTGTAATATTGGAATCAAGGTCAATGGTTGTATGACCATTCCATAAAAACTGCAGGGAGCCTGTAACCATATTTCCGATAAACCCTTTTAAGGCAAGCAGATTCTCTTCCCTCTGCGTTTTCGTATCCAGAACCGGCTCCAGCTCCTTTACAATATCCTCATATAAATCTGACATAATTGGATATTCCGTATTATCAAATTTTGTATAATCTGTATCCCAGTACATTCCGAACCGGGTGTAGGTTTTTATCAGTATGCCCTCCAGCTCGTTGAGCTGCGAAACGGTAATACCGGGACATGCCATTTCAAACCACGATTTCAAGTGCATAAGGTATGCAGCCAAATCCGGCAGTCCTTTTTCTTCTGTATACTGCCCTTTCTCATCCGGGTCACCCGGAAGAACCCTGACCTGAAGCGGATTTATTTTTCCAGAACCGCCTCCGGCATTAATCCAGTTCCCATCTAATTTTTTACACTCCGTTTTATATTCCCGTTCCGGGTCAATAATCAGCAGCCTTGTCCCCATGGCATATTCCATAAGTATGATATCTTTTACCTTTGTAGATTTTCCGGTACCAGGCACGCCCATGATTACGATGTGCGAATTATTGCGGTCATGCTCCCGTTTCCACGGGTCCAGTATCATGTTGGAGTTGGCGGAATTGCTGCTGTTTGTCAGAGTGCCAAATAAATATCCGGAGCCATCATTAAATCCGGAGGATGCAAACGGAAAACCTCCCAGAATGGAACGTAACGGCGCCGGTTTTTCCAGCACTCCGCTTATCTGTCTGTTCTTTATGTAACAGGGTGACATATGCTGGTATCCCTCCTTCTGCATGTCCGACAGCAGGCGGAACCGGTGATGTCCTTTTTTACATTCGCCCTTTACCCTGGAATCTGCTTTCTCAATGTATTCATCCTGTGCTATCGTCATAATTGTGGTGGAAACTGCACCTACACTCTCCTCATTCCTGCACATATCATCTAACATCTTGTCTGAATTTTCGATTGCCACCAGCAGCTTTTTTTCCTGTAACGGGTCTGTGGTCTCATTCAATTTACGGTTTAATACTTTCATGTTATTGTTGATGACATCCATGGCATCCCCTTC
>JAXVOW010000154.1:0-6129 GCA_037301995.1 bacterium
TTTGAGCGTTTTTATCGTGTGGACAAGGCAAGGAGCAGGGAAACCGGAGGAACCGGGTTAGGACTTGCTATTACCAGAAATGCGATTTTAATGCATAAGGGTGCCATCAAACTGTATTCTGAGCCGGGGGAGGGAACCACATTTACTGTGAGAATTCCGCTCAAATATGTGAGCTGAGGTGACGTGACATTATGAAAAAAGTTTATTTATTATTTCTTTTCGTATTAACGGGACTGCTGACGGCATGTGGAACAGAGGAGCCGGTGGCTGAGGAGCCTGTGGCTCTGGAAGAAAACCAGATTTATGCTTACTTTGTCAATGCGGACAAAACCGATATTGTGCAGGAGGTATATACTCTGGAAAATAGCGGGGATGTGCTGGCAGATGCAGATGGAGTGATTGAATTTTTAGAGAATGCAGAGGCGAATGTGGATTACCAGACGCCGATACCGGAGGGTATAACCTATATTGAAACCAGACCCGGCAGCAGACATGGCGGTCTGGAGGCAGCCTTTAATGTATTGTATGATTCCGTGGATGCAGAATCTCTCTTGTTTTTTAAGGCGTGTATCGTAAAATCATTATTACAGCTGGAGGGAATTGATTCCGTGACTCTTTCCCTGACAGATGTTGCCAATGCCAATGAGGATACGGCGACGGTTTCGGAGAGCTTCGATGCGGATTCCTTTAATATGTCTTTTGACAGTGAGAGCGGATATAAGCAAAAGGGAACCATTGTACTGTATTTTGCCAATGAATCCGGAGAAGCCTTAAAGGAATACCGCAAGACGGTAGAGATATCCAATAATACATCTCTGGCAAGAATTGTGGTGGAATCCCTGATTGACGGACCGGAGGGGAAGGGCTATACAGCCACGCTGTCGGAAAAAACAACCATTCAGAATCTGTCAGTAAAGGACGGAATCTGTTATGTGGATTTAAGTGATGAATTTTATGATACCAACAATACTCTGAAAAACGATATCATTGTGTATTCCGTTGTGAACTCCTTGGTAGAGCTGCCGACGGTTTCCAAGGTACAGTTTTTGAAAAATGGAGAAAAACAGCCGTTTTACAGGGAAACTATGCCCTTTGACGGTATTTTTGAACGGAATCTGGATTTGATTGAACAGGAGGAAACAGAAGAATAATTGAAAAGACCGATGCTTTATTGGGTAAGCTTGTTCATACTTGGAGAGGTGTTAACCAGAGCATTACCAATAGGTGCGGTGGTTTTATGTACAATTGGAGCCGGGGCATTACTGACAGCCCTGTGCCTGCAAAGAAAAACCCCTGGTTGTATAAAGGAGAACAGGAACATTCTCGGACTGGGGATTTTGTTTTTTGTGATGGGTGCATGCTGTATGGCAAGTACCCGCTGTATGGCGGAATACTGTATGGAGCAGACCGGAAAGGAGATATGGTTTGCCGGGAAAATAACAGGCCTGGAAGCTTCGGAACGGGAAACCTGTTATATTGTGGTGGTCAGGAAGCTGACGGACAGCGATGCACAGGAGCAGCAGCCGTTTCATATGAAGCTGAAGGTCTCGCTGGAAGGGCAGGAGACATTGCTGCTGGGAAGCCGGATTCAGGGAAGAGGCAGAGTGAAGGAATTTTCAAGGGCTGCAAATCCAGGCGGGTATGATGAGCAAAGCTATCAATATGGGAAAGGTGTATTTCTCGCCCTGCAGGAGACGGAGTTGGAGACTGTGGTGTCTCCGGAGGTGCCGGTGCGGCAGTTTTTGTACCAAATCCAGAACCGGTTGTCCTGTGTATATTATGATATGTTAAATGAGGAGAATGGGTCTCTTGCGTCAGCAATGGTATTGGGGGATAAGGAGGGGCTGGATGCAGAGCTGAAACAGCTCTACCAGAGAAATGGAATTGCCCATCTGATAGCCATTTCCGGACTGCATATCGCCATGATTGGGGGAACGCTGTATCATTTCCTGAGAAAGCTGTCAGGCAGCTATCTGGTGTCAGCGGGTATTGGAATGGCTTTTATCTGCCTGTATGGTATGATGACAGGGATGTCCGGCGCTACAATGCGGGCAGTGGTTATGCTGGTTATTTCCATTGGGGCAGATGTGGGCGGCAGGAGGTATGATGCGCTGACCTCCATTGCGCTGGCTATGTTTCTGATGCTCTTGTTAAACCCATACCAGATAACCCAGGCGGGCTTTCTGCTTTCCTTTGGAGCGGTTATGGGGATTGCGGTGGTAAATCCTGTCTGGAAGCTTCTATTACCGGAAATGCCGCATTGTCTGGAGGGTCTGTTTGTGAGCATCAGTGTACAGCTGGTGCTTTTGCCGGCTATGCTGTATTATTTCTATGAAATACCCCTGTACAGTGTGCTGCTAAATGTAATTGTGGTGCCGTTGATGAGCCTTCTTTTGTTTGTTTTGATTGCAGGGGGGCTGGCGGGGTGTTTTTGGATGGATGGGGCAAGGCTTATGAGTCTGCCGGCACAGCTTATATTTAAGCTGTATGTGTGGCTGTGTCATGCCAGCGAAGGTCTTCCCTTTCACACAGTATGCACCGGCAGACCGGATATGCGCTGGATAGCAGGGTATTATATGATAATAGCGGTTTTCCTGTTAGCGGCGTACAGCCGGGAGGAAGCCTCAGTCATAGGCAGGTATTGTAAGAAAAAATGCAGAAGGATACAAATATACCGGAAATTCCTGTTGGCGGGTGCCGGAATTGCTTATGTGTTACAATTTGCAGTTTTTTGCCTGCCTGATACATTAACCGTGTGCCTGCTTGATGTGGGACAGGGGGATGGAATCTATATCCGCACTCCGTCAAGACGCCATATTCTCATAGACGGGGGCAGCAGTTCAAGGCAGAAGGTGGGAACCTATGTATTAAAGAACAGCGCTAAATTTTATGGCGCCGGAAAGCTGGATTATGTTTTTGTTACTCACAGTGACAGCGACCATTATAGCGGAATTGTAGAGCTTTTAGAGGACGATACGGTTTTTGTTGGTAATTTTGTGCTTCCGGATATTGCAAATCCTGACGAAGCTTACCGCATGCTTGAGCGGATGGCAATGGAAAAGGGCTGCAGGCTTTACTACATGAAAAAGGGAGATACGTTACAGATAGACGGAACAACCTTTACCTGCCTGAACCCGGAGGCAAGGGAATATGCGGATAAGAACACGGGCAGCCTTGTATTAAAGCTGTCCTACTGGAATTTTGACGCCCTGTTAACCGGTGATATGGATAAGTCGGTAGAAGAAAGTATTCTTGCGGATATGGACGGGGAAACAATAGAGGTTTTGAAGGTGGCGCACCATGGCTCTGCGACTGCTTCCTCGGAGATCTTTTTAAAGACAGTACGCCCGGAGGTGGCATGTGTGTCTGTGGGGGAGGGAAACCGTTACGGACATCCGGCAGCAGAGGTTATGGAACGGCTGTCTGTGTATGCAGAAAAGATATATTTGACAAAAGACAGTGGAGCAATTACCATAGATACAGATGGAAGGACATACCGGGTGACACCGTTTTTGACGGATTGGAGAGTTTATGAAAACAATTAATCAGGATATTGAAAAAAATGAGATAAAGCAGTTTTACCTGTTATTCGGAACAGAGGATTATCTGAAGCGGCAGTACAGGGATAAGCTGGCAAAAGCGCTGGTGGATATAGAGGATACCATGAACTATAATTATTTTGAGGGGAATAATTTCCAGCTGCAGGCGGTACTGGATATTGGGGAAACCCTGCCATTTTTTGCGGAAGAACGCGTGCTTGTTCTGGAAAACAGCGGATTGTTTAAAAAGACACCGGAGGAAATAGAAAAACGGCTGGAACAGTTCCCGGACTCCACCCATGTAATTTTTGTGGAAAAAGAGGTTGACAAGAGAAGCCGTTTATACAAATGGATAGGCAAGCATGGATATGCTTCGGAGATGAACACACCGGACGAAAAAATGCTGATTACCTGGGTGAAAGGACTTTGCAGGGCAGAGGGAAAAGAGATAGAGGATTCAGCCATTTTCTATTTTGTGGAGCATATGGGAACGGATATGCTTTTGCTGAAAAACGAACTGGAGAAGCTTTTCTGTTACCGCTACGACAGTGAGAAAATTACCGAGGAGGATATCCGGGAGGTATGTGTCAGCCAGGCATCCGATAAAATGTTTGAGATGCTGGATGCAATCGGTGTGCATAACCAGGATAAAGCGTTGCTGCTCTATCATGATTTGCTTGCCCTGCGGGAACCGGCTATGCGTGTGCTGTATATGCTCACCAGGCATTTTCATATTTTGATGCAGATATCGGTGCTTATGTCCGAGGGAAAAGACAACAAGGGAATGGCGGCAGCCTGTGGGATTCCGCCCTTTAGTGTGAAAAAATATGCAGCCCAGGCGGGAAAATATTCTTATGAAAGACTGAAAAGCATGGTGGAGAAATGCCAGGCAACGGACCAGGGGATTAAAACCGGAATGGTGCAGGATGTTGTAGGGGTAGAACTTTTAATTGTGGAATTTTCCCGGTGATGAAAATGTTTACATGTGATAGGTAAATACTACGTTTTCGTGGTTATACAGGTTTTGTCAGAATTAAGAGAATATGGTAGAATTAGCCATGGAGCAGTCGTGTTACAGGGTGTGTTGACCTCATTCCAAAAGAATGGGGGTGATGCCTATGAAAAATCATTTTGATTTTAAGGACTTGATGACCTTTGGTCTTTTCCTTTTGGCATTGCTTACATTCGTTTTTACGTTTTGTAAGTAGTCATACATAGCAAAAACCACCCTTGTACTTTGACCGGTGCAGGGTGGCATTGCTATTTTGTTAACTGGTCAACCCCCTTGTGGGCGATTGTTCCTTTTGTGATTAGATTATAACATTATTTGAGATATTTGTAAACTGCTATAAAATAAAAAAGGACTGGTGGGTTAAGCCAGTCCTTTTGCTCTATTTGCTTATGCCATTTTGTTAACGGCAGCAGCTAAACGTGAAATCTTTCTTGAAGCAGTATTCTTGTGCAAAATGCCCTTAGCAACAGCCTTGCTAAGCTCAGATGTACAAACCTTTAACTGTGCTTCTGCTGAAGCCTTATCGCCAGCAGCCACAGCAGCATCAAACTTCTTGAGAAGAGTCTTTAACTTAGACTTCACCATTTTGTTTCTCATTGTCTTGGTCTCAATAACCTTGATTCTCTTCTTTGCAGATTTGATATTTGCCAAATCAGACACCTCCATTACTATAATTTTTATATTTTATGGTTTTACATTAAAACCGGACACGGACAATCTAATGTAAACATACTCATCAATAATACTAGCAAACCTAAATATTGTCAATAATTTTTCAAAAATTTTTTGCTCTGGATTCTGCCGCGGGGAGGGGATGGGGGAATTTCACTATCACGTTGGGGTGTGGTGAACTGAGAAAGCTTGTGCTATGAATTTGTGCTCCTGTTATGCTGCCCATTCCGATGAGCCCAAAATGGAGATTTGATACTGGGTAGGAATGGTAATAATCAGAATGCTCCCTGGTCTGAAAAATTTTTTTGAGTTGCGACTCTACAGTCCCCGCCTTAATTTTTTGTTATGCTATAATGAATACAAAATAAACAATTTACTAAGGGACAGGTAGTTGTTTGTTTTGTACAAACGTGTATTTGAAACTAGAGAGTGACACAATTGTCTGGTTGGAACATGAAAGAGGAAAGGAGCTGGAACAATGGAACAAGTAGAAAAGTTAAGACAGGAAGATGCGATAAGGTTATTAAAATGGATTCGGGAGAATCAGAACAAATGGATTGAGATTACAATGGCAATGACGGAAGAGAATGCACTAATCAGCAAGGAACTTAAGGAGGTCATATGCGCACTTAAAAACAATGGATTTTATCAGCTGCTTATTTTATTAATTTATGCAAACAATGATATTATTGCCAGAGCATTGGAAAAAACAATACTTGACATTATATGTGAATCCTGGGATGAGGGTTCGTTAGACAATATAATTAATATGTTATTGGATAATATGGATTGACATGGTAACAAAAGTTCCGGCAGGCGCAAATAGCAATCCCTCAAAAGATTTATCGTATAAAAGCACAGGAAAATGGAAAAAATATGTATAAAATGAAAAAGGAAAAGAGGGAA
>JAXVOW010000155.1:0-2462 GCA_037301995.1 bacterium
GCAGGAAAACAGAACCTTACCTATGATGCATCCGCTGATACGTCTGCTTATTTTGCCATGAAGGTGTATACGGAAAGTGATATTGAAAAACCTAAATTAAGCATCAACAAAGTGGACGAGTTTGGAAATGAATTATCCGGATGTACATTTTGTGTGAAAGGTACAAGCGGGGATGCACTTGCGAGTGGATATGATAGTGGAGATGTAGTCATAAACAGCACAGATGATGTTTTTAAGATAGAAAGTGCAGGCACCTATTCCATCCAGGAAACAGCCGTACCGGCAAATGGGGAATATGAACTTAACACGGAGGTAGTAACCTTTACGGCGGACTGGGAACAGGATTCCAATGGTGTGAACAAGCTGGTACTGAATCCTCCATTACTGCTTCCGCCTGAACAGGCTGGCAGGTGGAATTGGGATGCAGCGCAAAACAGACTGACCTATACCTGTACCAACAATCATACAGAAGGGGCAGCCGTACTAAAGAAATATGGCAGCATGCTTGTATCCTGGAAGGATGGCAGATTTGTATATGAGAAGAAGGAATTAAGCGGGGCAGGCTTTGCCTTTTATGCAGATGAAGATATATACTGCGGGGATAAAGTGGTATTTGAAAAAGGGAAAAGAATCTACAGAGGAACTCTCTGGGGAGGGATTTCACATCAAATCACCATAAACGGAAATAGAGCAGCAGACTTCTTTGACGGTACATATGAGACGGATGCCGATGGCAAGATTACCATTTCGGGGCTTCCAGCAGGGGATTATTATGCAGTGGAGACTGACACACCGGACGGTTATGAAAATCCGGATACAAGGTTTTACTTTACGATTGTTCCAAACAAGACCGTCAGGATAAATGGGGACGATGGGAATGGTGAAATCATCAATAAGGTCACACCGGCTGCCTGCCATGTATTCAAGGTGGATGAAGCTGCAAACAAGGCTTTAAATGGCGGCGAATTTACCATCTATGCAGATGTGGCAAATACGGATTTTTACGGAAAGCCGCTGTTTGATTCTTCTGATACCGTTCCGGCAGTGACAGCCAGGAACTTAGCTACAGGAGAGGTAACCGTGGAAGAAGGGCGTTGGGTTCCCATCCAGACGGTAACAACAAAAGAAGGAGGAATGGCAGAGTTTGACGACCTCCCACGGGGAAGATACCTGGTTACAGAGACGAAGGCACCGGTCACAGAGGACGGATGTTCCTATGAGCTGGCAGAGGAATCCTACATATTCGTACATGATGGAGAGACCAATGCAAGTGCAAATGGTTTTAACTTCGAGCACACCTTCCGGGATATGCTCTCTAAAGATTATAAGATAGTAAAGCATGTGGAGACTGCACAGAAGGCAGATTACGGAAGAAAAGATGTGTATGTATTCAGTGATGCACCGGCAGCAGGGGCTGTCTTTGGAATCTATGCTGCAGAAGACATTTATAGCACGGTGGGAAAGCTGGCATGGAAAACTGGCCAGCAGATTGCAGCTGTCACCACCAACGAAGAGGGCATTGCTGCTTACTCCGGGGTATTATACAGCGGAAAGTATTTTTTCAAGGAAATAGAGACGCCGGATGCCAGCCGGTATATCCTTGACACCACGGAATATCCATTTACTGTGGATGCAGACAATTCCGGAGGACTGCTGACAGAGGAACCGCTTATAAATAAGCTGTATAAGGGCTCCATTAAGGTAATCAAGACAGACGGGGAGACGAAATACCCGTTAGAGGGTGTAGAATTTGCCCTGCATGACCATGACAAGCAGAAGCTTGGCTCTTTTGTCACGGATGAAAAAGGAGAAATCCATATAGAAGAGCTTGCGGTTGGAACTTATTACCTCCAGGAAACAAAAACAGGGGAAAATTATTATCTGGATGATACCTTAAGGGAAGTAAGCATTTCAAAGGAGCATTTAGACCAGATGGTAGAGATTACTAATGAGCGGATGAAAGGCTCCATTAAGCTTATCAAGACAGACGGGCACAAAAAGACACCGCTTGAGGGTGTGGAGTTTGACCTTCTGGACAGTGAAAAGAATGTAACCGGGTCCTATAAGACAGATGAAAATGGTGAGATTTTTATTGACAATCTGGAAATTGGCACCTATTACCTCCGGGAAACAAAGACATTAAAGGGCTATAAGCTCACAGATGAACTGATTCAGGCAGAGCTTACGCCGGAGGAGCTTGACAAAATAGTGGAGGTGACGAATGACAGGGACGATACATATATCACCATACACCCGAATACATCCATTGACGGGCATGGAGGTATACGGACAGGAGACAGCGGGTTAACAGGTTTCATAATCGGGCTGTTTTTACTGTTTATGCTGTCAGTGGCATGCTTTTATATGAAAAAGAATGCGGCAACTGGTAAAAAGAAGAAAAGTACCGGTATCAGACCAAAGCACAGGCAGGCTCCAAAATGGAAGGCAGGGTTTGTGAGGAA
>JAXVOW010000156.1:0-1666 GCA_037301995.1 bacterium
ATGCTCTGTGTATTGCATTGCAAAAGCACACAGAGCCGGTTCAGAAGATTACGATTATACCGAGAACCATGGGCTCTCTGGGTTATGTTATGCAGGTGCCGGAGGAAGAAAAATATTTAAATACCAAGGCGGAGATGGAAGAGGATATTGTTACATTTCTTGCGGGACGTGCAGCAGAGGCTATTAAATTTCCATCCGTTACAACCGGAGCCTCTAACGATATTGAACAGGCAACCAATATGGCGCGGAGCATGATTACAATGTACGGTATGTCAGATGAGTTTGGCATGGTGGCGTTAGAGTCTGTGCAGAACCGTTATCTGGACGGCAGGGCAGTGATGAACTGTTCGGAGGAAACAGCTACCAAAATTGATGATGAGATTCGCAGAGTGATAAAGGGCGCTTACGAGAAGGCCTATAATCTTCTGTTAGAAAACGTATCTCTGCTGGATGCTCTTGCACAGCATCTGATTGAGAAGGAAACCATTACAGGTAAAGAGTTTATGAAGATATTTGAGGAAATGACAGGCACGGCCCTGAAGGCTGCCACAGAGGGAGATTGATGAAGGAAGGCTTCGACTTAAAGGAAGAATTGAAGAAGCTCCCGAACCAGCCCGGCGTTTACTTGATGCATGCAGGCAATGATGAAATTATTTATGTCGGAAAGGCAATCAATTTAAAACGGCGGGTTAGTTCGTATTTCCGGAAGGTAAACAACCGTGGACCGAAGATTGAGAAAATGATTACCCTCATAGATTATTTTGAGTATATTGTGACGGATTCGGAATTAGAGGCACTGGTGCTGGAAAACAACCTGATTAAGGAGCACCGCCCGAAATACAACACCATGCTAAAGGATGACAAGAGCTATCCGTTTATGAAGGTAACGGTGCAGGAGGATTTTCCCAGGGTTCTTTTTGCAAGACAGATGCGGCGGGACGGGGCGAAGTATTTTGGACCCTATACCAGTGCCGCCGCAGTCAAGGATACCATTGAACTGGTGCAGAAGCTGTATGGTATCCGTACCTGTAACAAGTCGCTGCCAAAGGAGCTGGGGCTGGGCAGACCCTGTCTTTATTATCAGATGAAGCAGTGTGCCGGACCCTGCCAGGGATATATTTCAAAGGAGGAGTATGGGGAGCGGATTAACCGGCTGCTGGCTTTTCTGAATGGGGATTATAAAAAGGTTTTGGCAGAGCTGGAGCTTAAAATGAAGGAAAAGGCGGCGGAGTATGCCTTTGAAGAGGCGGCAGAATACCGGGATTTGATAGCCAGTGTGGAGCATGTGACAGGCTCCCAGCGGGTGGTGAAAACCGGTGGGATTGACCGGGATGTCATTGCCATGGCGAGAAAAGAGGAGGAAACAGTGGTATCTGTTTTCTTCGTCAGAGATGGAAAGCTGCTTGGAAGAGAGCATTTTCACATTGAGCAGTCCGGGCAGGACAGTGGCTCCCAGATAATGGAAACCTTTATCAAGCAGTATTATAACGGGACCCCTTTTGTACCCAATGAGCTGCTGACGGAATTTGCGGTGGAGGAGCAGGAGCTGTTGGAGCAGTGGCTTGGAGAGCGCCGGGGCGGCAGGGTGCATATCATTACCCCGGTAAAGGGGGAAAAATCCAAAATGATTGACCTTGCCAGAGAAAATGCCAAGGTGGTGCTGTCC
>JAXVOW010000157.1:0-10859 GCA_037301995.1 bacterium
CGCAACGAAGTTAATATTAGCACATGGGTATTCCCTTGTCAACACCTTTTTTCAACTTTTTTTGATAAATTTTTTTGCCTGTAAAAAGCTGAAATTTTATGAATACTCCCAGCTTCTAACACGTATTTACAGGCAATCTTGTGGAACACAAGCTCCATCCTTCACTATAACAATGACAGGACTTCAGAGATATTCTGTACCCCCACTAATTTCATTCCCTTTACCTCTTCCACCCCTTCACAATTAATCTTGGGTAAAATACAGGTTGTAAAACCCATTTTGGCTGCTTCCTTTACCCTCTGCACTGCCATTGAGACCCCCCTCACCTCGCCAGCCAGCCCTACTTCACCAAAAATAATGGTATGGGCATCTAACGGAACATTTTTAAAACTGGAAACCAACGCAACAATGATTCCCAAATCAATTGCAGGTTCATTCAACCGCATACCACCAGCCAGATTTACATATGCATCATTGCCTGCAAGCATTAAACCGGCACGCTTCTCCAAAACTGCCATTAAAAGATTTACCCGGTTGTAATCAATCCCCACAGAAGTTCTGCGCGGAAGATTAAAATTCGACTGGCACACCAACGCCTGGATTTCAATTAAAATAGGCCTGGTGCCTTCCATGGAACATACAACAACAGAACCGGATGCATCCAGCGGCCTGCCATTCAGCATGACCTGGGAGGGATTCTCCACTTCAAACAAACCGTTATCCTTCATCTCAAATACACCTATCTCATTTGTGGAGCCAAAACGGTTCTTAACCCCTCTTAATACTCTGTAAATAGCATTTTTTTCTCCTTCAAAATACAACACCGTATCAACCATATGCTCCAGCGTTCTCGGTCCCGCCACTGTACCTTCCTTTGTAACATGCCCAACAATGAAAATGGCAACATTTAATTGTTTTGCAATACGCATCAATCTTCCGGTTACTTCCCGTACCTGCGACACACTTCCTGCGCCGCTTGCCACATCCTCCAGATACATGGTCTGAATCGAATCAATTACCACAACCTCCGGCATTACTTTTGTAATGGCTCCTTCAATCGCATCCAGGTTTGTTTCACAAAGTAACAGCATATCCTTAGTAAAACCACCCAGTCTCTCTGCCCGCAATTTAATCTGCTGCAGGGACTCCTCACCAGAGGCATATAAAACCTTATGCTCTGCCATAGTCAGATTGCGGCATACCTGTAACAGCAATGTGGATTTGCCAATTCCAGGGTCACCGCCCACTAAGGTAAGGGAGCCTTTAACGATGCCTCCGCCTAACACTCTGTCCAGTTCTTTCATTCCCGTGCCAATCCGTGTGTCTTCTGATGTAGTGACATTTAAAATACTAGTAGGCGCCGCAGCCTCTGCCTTACCAGAATGCTTACCAGCGCCTACCACTAATTTCTCTTCTACAAAAGTATTCCAATTCCTGCAGCCCGGACATTGTCCCAGCCACTTCGTGGATTCATAACCACACTCCTGGCAAAAATACATCTGTTTTGCCTTCGCCATATGAATTCCTTTCTTATAGTCTTATAATTTCTCAATCTTAATCTGGGATGCCTGTCCCGGATTCAGTTCCACACTAAAATTCAATTTGCCTCCAAGATTGGTCTTAACGGAACCTATACTATTGCCATCAATCACCGTAACATATTCCTGTCCAGCCTCTAATTCTAATGTAATCTGTGAATCCTCTGTCCCCTCCACTTCAAATTCTACCATTGTATCCGTAGCTTTAAAGCCGTGTACTACAGTTCCTGGTACCGATTCATAAACAAAGGAGCCGTTTTTCTCTAACTTGGTAATCTCATTAAAGGTTTTTACTTTATATTTGTCCCCTTTATAATCAAAACCATCAAATTTGGTCTTGGAGGTTAATTCATAATTACCAAAGCTTAATGCTCCGTTCTCTTCTTTAATCAGTTCCGCCACTACTGCCATTATCTTATCCTCCTGTATCTTCTTAATACCAAAAGTAGCCTCTTTTCTATATAACAGTATACAATATATAGTGTATTTTTTCCAGCATAATTTTATGAAATTAAAGAGTATTTTTTGCCAATTCCATTTATACCACTTTAAATTTTACGCCAGCCTTTACAACGGATATTCTAACGGTCTGTCCCACCTGGATAGTTCCAGCCAATATTTCCTCTGCCATCTTATCTTCAATCTCATTCTGAATGGCTCTTCTAAGCGGTCTGGCACCATATTT
This sequence comes from bacterium, assembly GCA_037301995.1. Taxonomy (GTDB): domain Bacteria; phylum Bacillota; class Clostridia; order Lachnospirales; family Lachnospiraceae; genus CAG-590. Next base: position 2,224 of record JAXVOW010000157.1, read on the forward strand.
TTTATCATATCCCTTGTCAAAAATATAATTCTTCACTGCCTCGCCATACTTTAACTCAATACCCATCTGGCTTTTTACTCTTAACGCAAAATTGCGGAGCAACAGGTCTGCAATATCTTTAACCTCATCCTTTGTCAGTGCATGGAAGACAATCATATCATCAATCCTGTTAAGAAATTCCGGTTTAAACAGCCGTTTCACCTCCTCCATAACTCCATTTTTCATAAATTCATGGTCCTTTTCATCGGAAGACTCACCTGCAAACCCTAATTTCTTTGGTTCCATAATCCGGGAGGCTCCGGCATTACTTGTCATAATAATAATGGTATTTTTAAAATCCACTTTCCGCCCCTGGGCATCCGTCACATGTCCGTCATCCAATATCTGTAACAGAACATTAAAGATATCCACATGTGCCTTTTCAATCTCATCAAATAGAATAACAGAATATGGATTCTTCCGGACCTGTTCGCTTAACTGTCCGCCCTCCTCAAAGCCTACATAGCCAGGAGGTGAACCAATCATTTTCGACACGCTATGCTTCTCCATGTACTCCGACATGTCAACACGAATCAACGCTTTCTCATCTCCAAACACCGCTTCTGCCAAAGCCTTGGAAAGCTCGGTTTTTCCAACACCTGTAGGCCCCAGGAACAAAAATGAACCAATTGGACGTTTTGGGTCTTTTAATCCAACCCTTCCCCGCTTGATGGCCTTGGCAACTGCTTCCACCGCCTCATTCTGACCAATGACACGTTTATGGAGAACATCCTCCAAATGAAGAAGCTTCTTTGATTCCTCTTCCCTCAGCCGGCTGACTGGTATCTTCGTCCAGTCTGCCACAACCATTGCAATATCCTCTTCATCCAGCACTAAACTCTGGAGCTTGGCGCTGCTGTCATGACGCTTCTTCAGTTTATCCAGTTTTTCCTCCAGCAGCTTGATTGCAAGCTTCGTCTCATGGGCTGCCTCCAAATCATTGTCCATAAAGGACTGGTCCAGCTCAATATTCAACGCCGCAATTTCCTTTTCCACCTGCTTCATCTGAGGGGTCACCCTGGAAGCTGCCAGCTTCTTCTTCGCCGCCGCTTCATCCATCAAATCAATTGCTTTGTCCGGCAGAAAACGGTCATTCAAATAGCGTACCGCCAGCTTAACACAGGCATTTACCGCCTCATCACTAATTGTAAGTCCATGATGATATTCATAGCAGGAACGAAGGCCCTTTAAAATTGCAACTGCCTCTTCCTCCGTAGGCTCGTGTACCGTAACCGGCTGGAACCTGCGCTCCAGCGCTGCATCCTTTTCAATATATTTGCGGTATTCTGCCGTTGTGGTTGCCCCAATCATCTGAATCTCACCCCTGGACAATGCCGGCTTTAAGATATTAGAGGCATCAATTGCCCCTTCTGCACCGCCTGCTCCTATAATCGTATGAAGCTCATCCACAAATAAAATCACATTGCCCACCTGGGTAACTTCATTAATTAACTTCTTAATGCGCTCTTCAAATTCACCACGATATTTGGAGCCTGCCACCATTCCGGATAAGTCCAGTGAAAGCAGACGCTTTCCCATAACGGTTTCCGGTACTTCTCCTGCGGTAATCATCTGGGCAAGTCCTTCCACAATGGCGGTCTTGCCGACACCCGGTTCTCCAACCAGACAAGGGTTATTCTTCATTCTGCGGCTTAAAATTTGCACCACACGCTGCATTTCTTCCGCCCTGCCCACTACCGGGTCCAGTCTCCCCTCCTTTGCCAGCTTCGTAAAATCTCTGGAATACTGGTCCAGTGTGGGAGTTGCAGATTTTCCCTTCTTCTCCTTGGATTTGAGGCTGTTCAGCTCATTTTTTGCCACAGAAGGCTCTATTCCCATAGCTGCCAGTATATCCGAATACAGCTTGCTAATAGTGATATTCATGGCGGTCAGAAGGCGGAATGCCACACTGTCCGGATGTTTTATAATTGCAATCAAAAGATGCTCTGTCCCTACCTGCTGTGCCTTAAATTTCACTGCCTCCTTATCGGCAAGCTCCAAAATATCCTGACATCTCTTGGAAAATTCTGCCTTATTTGCCAATGCCACATTGGTGTGCTCCATCATCAGCTGGCTGGTCAGATTTTCCAGCCGTTCCTCATCCACACCATTCTTCACAAGAACAGCCGAAGCCAGACCGTTTTTTTCTTTAACCAGTCCAAGGAGTAAATGTTCACTTCCCACATATTCCTGTGTCAATTCCAATGCAATTTTTTTTGCATATTTCAGAGCGTTATTGGCGCTCTTTGTATAATTCTGATTCATTCCATTCTCCAATCTACATGTTCTTTCTTCTCTATTATACCCAATCCATAAAGGTTTCCACTCATTACGGAAAATAAACAAAACGACACAAAAGGACTGTAATTATATCACAGTCCCCTCCTTTGTGCATTTTCTTATTGCTCATCAATCGCTTTACCGATATCATGACGCATATATTTGTTCTCAAAATCAATCCATTCCGTCGCCGTATAGGCATTGGCACGGGCTTCTACCAGATTCTCTCCCTTTGCTGTAACTCCAAGAACCCGTCCGCCGTTTGTCACAACCTGCCCGTCAGAAAGCTTTGTACCCGCATGGAAAACATAATAACCATCCTTTTCTTTAAAGGTATTGAGACCCTGAATCGGGAAACCTTTTTCATACGACACCGGATAACCGTCAGATGCCAGTACCACACAGACAGCGGCATTGTCCTCAAACTCCAGTTCTATCTCGTCCAACTTTCCGTCAATACACGCCTCCATAACATCGATAATATCATTTTTCATACGCGGAAGAACAACCTGTGCCTCCGGGTCACCAAACCGGGCATTAAACTCCAGCACCTTAGTTCCCTTTTCCGTAATCATCAGACCTGTAAATAACACGCCCACAAAAGGTCTTCCCTCTGCCTTCATTGCTGCCATGGTTTTCTTATAGATTTCCTCCTGACAGAAGTCATCAATCTCTTTTGTATAGAAGGGACTTGGAGAAAATGTTCCCATTCCACCGGTGTTTAATCCCTGGTCGCCATCCTTTGCTCTTTTGTGGTCCTGTGCAGATGTCATGGTTTTAATGGTTGTTCCATCACAGAATGCCAGAACAGACACTTCCCTTCCAGTCATGAACTCTTCAATAACCATCTTATTGCCAGCGTCACCAAAATGCTTGTCCAGCATAATTTCCTTTACACCAGCCTTTGCCTCCTCCAGAGTATTGCAAATCAATACTCCCTTTCCAAGGGCAAGACCATCCGCTTTTAACACAATCGGGAAATCCGCCGATTCCAGATAAGCCAATGCCTCCTCCGCATTATCAAAGGTTTCATAGGCTGCTGTCGGTATTCCGTACTTCTTCATCAAATCCTTGGAGAACGCTTTCGAGCCCTCTATAATAGCTGCATTTTTACGGGGACCAAATACCCTTATCCCCTCCTTTTCAAAGGCATCTACGCAGCCAGCCACCAATGGGTCATCCGGACCCACGATAACAAAATCAATCTCTTTTTCCTTTGCAAAAGCCACCTGCTTATCAAAGTCCATCACTGGTATATCCACACATTCTGCAAGCTCTGCAATACCTGCGTTTCCCGGCGCAGCATAAATTTCGGATACTCTTTTACTGTTTGCCACACAGGCTGCAATTGCATGCTCCCTGCCGCCGCTTCCAATTATTAAAACCTTCATGTCTGTCCTCCTGCTCTTTTATCTTCATTTACATCAAATATATTACCCGCGTATTACCGTTCTTCCATCCACCACTACAACCTTGTTATTGGCAATCATATCAATGGCCTGGGGTAGTAAAATCCACTCCGCCTGTTCCATAACTCTTTGCTGCAAGCTCTTTGGTGTATCACCGTTTTCCACCACAACCGCCTTTTGCAGCAAAATCGGACCTGTATCGGTACCCTTGTCCACAAAATGAACCGTAGCACCCACAACCTTAACTCCACGCTCCAGAGCCGCTTCATGTACCTTCAGACCATAGAAGCCGGTTCCGCAAAATGACGGTATGAGCGACGGATGAATATTGATAATCCGGTTTTCATATGTTTCAATCATTTCCGGCGGTATCACCACTAAATAGCCTGCAAGAACAATTAAATCCACCTGCAGGGAATCCACTGTTTCTATCAGTGCTTTGTTAAACGCCGCCCTGTCCTCATAGTCCTTCGGAGAAACCACAATATCCCGGATTCCTGCCTTTTTTGCACGCTCCAATGCATACGCACCCTTATTATTGCTGATAACCGCCACCAGCTCCGTATTTGTAATCCTGCCAGAATCCACTGCATCTATAATCGCCTGCAGATTCGTTCCTCCACCGGATACCATTACCGCTACTCTCAGCATACTCTACTCCTTCACTGCCCTTTCATATTCCCAATAAACCGCTAAACTATGTGTATCCTATACCAGAGTTACACCCTTCTCTCCGGCTTCAACCTGTCCCACCAGATAAGCCTCTTCTCCCGCTGCCTTAAGGGCTGCGATTGTCTTATCCACATCCGCAGAATCTACCGCCAGCATCATACCGATACCCATATTATAGGTGTTATACATCATTTCCTCTGCAATGTTGCCATTTTTTGCCATCAGCTTAAAGATAGCCGGCACCTCATAAGAATCCTTCTTGACCACGGCACGGACGCCTTCTGGCAGCATTCTCGGAATATTTTCATAAAAACCGCCGCCGGTAATATGGGAGCAGCCCTTGATTGTAACACCAGCCTCTTTGACGCTCCTCAATGCCTTCACATAAATCTTAGTCGGAGCAAGCAGGGCTTCTCCAAGGGTCTTGCCCAACTCATCATAATAGGTATTCAAGGATTCCTCTGTCATCTCAAACACTTTACGCACCAGCGAAAATCCGTTGCTGTGCACTCCACTGGAAGCAATGCCCACCAAAGCGTCTCCCGCCTTAATCTCTTTTCCGGTAATCAAATCCTTCTGGTCCACAATACCAACAGCAAAACCAGCCAAATCATATTCATCCTCCGGATAAAATCCCGGCATCTCTGCAGTCTCACCACCAATCAGTGCCGCATCCGACTGGGCACAGCCATCTGCTACACCACTTACAATCGTTGCAATCTTTTCCGGATAATTCTTACCACATGCAATATAATCTAAAAAGAATAATGGCTCACCGCCTGCACAGGCAATATCATTTACACACATTGCCACGCAGTCAATACCAATGGTATCATGCTTGTCCATAATAAATGCAAGCTTTAGCTTCGTTCCCACTCCATCCGTTCCGGAAACCAGGGTAGGATGTTCCATGTTCTTAAACTTATCAAGAGAAAATGCTCCGGAAAAACCACCAATATTTGTCAGTACCTCTTCCCTCATTGTCTTCTTAATATGCTCCTTCATAAGTTCTACTGACTTATAGCCTGCTTCAATATCAACTCCGGCATTCTTGTAATCCATTGTTCTTATCCTCCTGAAATTTATAATGACGTTATGTACCTTTGCATACATAACGTCATTATAATCAAAATCACTATTTTTGTAAAGGGCAACTCCTATCTTTCACCCTTACTCCGTAAATTCCTCCAGAAATTCCTTAAAATCCCTTCTCGCCCCTTCTATCGTACTGTCCTCTCTCGTATCCAGCGCTTTTTCAAACTCCCTGAGGGCATATTCAATCTGCATTCGCTCCTTGCCAATGCTTTCCTCATAGAGGCGTTCTCCCCGGAGTAGCAGCAGCTTATTTTCTTCCTTATCCCGGGGATGAATCTTCAGATAAGACAATGCCTCCATCCGCTCCTTAATCTCCTCCTCTGTCATGTCCGTTGCGTTGGTTTTGATAATCTGCTTTGTAATTTCCCCGGTGGATACCACCTTGATTTCAACCTCCAAAATGGAGTTCACATCATAGGTATATGTGACATCCACAGCCTCTTTTCCTGCCTCCGCCTTCGGCACTTTAATCCGAATTTCTCCCAGCAATACGTTATTCGATGCAAAACGGCTTTCTCCCTGTAAAACCTTACAGCGTATCTGGGTCTGATTGTCGTTGACTGTGTACAGCCGTTCGGTACGGCTGGCAGGAATTGTGGTATTTCTCTCAATGATAGGACAAAAATGCCCATCCTCAAATCTGCCATTCTCCTTTTCCAGGACAACCTCTGTACCTAATGTAAATGGGCATACATCTGTCAGAATAACCTCTTTAATACTGTCCTTTCGCTCCTTCATGGCACCCTGTACCGCTACTCCCAGCGCAACCGCCTCATCGGGATTGATGGAGGTATCCGGCAGATTATGAAACAATTTTCCTACAAACTTGCGGATAAAAGAGAGCTTTGTGGCTCCGCCAACCAATACGACCCTGTCAATATCCTTAAGCCGCACATTGGCATCGGAAAGGCTTCTCTTAATCGGCTGTCTGATTTTATCCAGCAGTTCATCACATTTTGCTTCATATTCATCAATGGACAGTGCCATCTCGTAATTCTTATCTCCAAGTTTACATAACATTTTTGAAACCCGGTTATCTGAAAATCCAATTTTACAGTTTTCCGCCTGCTTTGCAATATGCCTCAGTTCTTTATCTGTCAGGGAATCTTTGTCAACATCCGGATTTTTGTCAAAGAAATTCTGCTCAATAACCTTAGTAAAATCCTCACCACCCAGAAAATTATCCCCTGCCACAGCCCGGACCTCAATAATAGAGTCAAACAATTCCAAAATGGAAACATCAAAGGTTCCTCCGCCCAAATCAAACACAAGAAACTTTCCGTTTTCCCTGTTTTGATACAAGCCATAGGCAATGGCAGCCGCCGTAGGCTCACTGATAATCCGCTCTACCTTAAGACCTGCCAGCTCCCCGGCTCTCTTTGTTGCCTTTCTTCTCTCATCATTAAAATAAGCCGGTACACTGATAACCGCTTCCGTCACTTCCTCCTGTAAAAAGCATTCCGCATCCTCCTTCAGTGCCTTTAACACCAAAGCAGACAACTCCTCCGGAAGAAATTTCTTCCCGGAGAGCTCATATACCTTTTCACTTCCCATGCTTCTCTTAAACACAGCTGCAGAGCTTTCCGGGTGCAGCAGCATACGCTCCTTTGCTGTCTCTCCAATATAAACCTGTCCTTCCTCGTCCACACTGACTACAGACGGTGTCAGGTGCTTTCCCAGACGGTTTGGAATAATCTTTGGTCCCTCTTCTGTATAATAAGCCACAAGGCTGTTTGTTGTTCCTAAATCAATGCCAATAATCATGTTGTGTCCTCAATTCCTTTTTCCTGAAAACCGTTTCCCTGAAGGTAAAACAGGGTAGTTTCCGTTATTCTATCTCATACTTTCACATATAAATGCTCATACATAATTGATTATAACACAAAATTGCATAAATATCAAAAAATCTGCCCCTGCCTACAGATTATCCAGATGATGCTCTGCCTCCGGATAATCTCCCTTCACTTTAATTGCCTTTTCATACAATCCTCTTGCTTCATCCTTACGATTTTCCAGCTCCGCTATCAGACCCATACCGTAATAATATTCAAAGCAGTCACAGGTCTCACAGGTAACACAGAGCCTGCAGTCCGGAATCTGCTTTAAATATTCCCGCGCCTTATCCAGACTGCCAGCACAGATGTTCATAATTGCCAGCGTATACAGATGCATCGGACGGTATCTCAGGTCTGCCAGCATTTCCTCTTCTCCCCCATATTCTTCCATGAGCTGCTTCAGACGCAGCTTTGCATATTTTTGAGCCTTCTCTTTTTTTCCCTGTTCTAAAAATATGGTGGCGTATACCCCATACAGATAAGAATGCGCCGAACTATTCATCTTATTTTGAGGAACATACAGCAGCGCTTTTTTGATAACCTGTTCCGCCTTTTTCAGATTACCCGTATCCCGGTAGAATTCCCCTGCCTCTGCCATGGCAGAAGGTGACAAACGGACACTCGATAACAGCATCCTGTAACCTGCATTATAACTATATATCTTGTTAAAGCATTCCTTCGCTTTTTCCATGCTGCCTGCCTGGCGGTAGACCCCCGCCAAATCACAATATAAATTCAAGACGCGTTCCTGCTCTGGTGCCATTTCCCCTCTGGTATAATTAAGCATTTTCTCCTTCCACTTGGTTTTTTCCCAAACCTGTTTTGCCTGCTGGATTAATTCCTGGTAAATTGCCACAGCCTCATCATATTTCTTCTCTAAAACATATATCTTTGCAATCTCCTTTTTCCAGCGCACGTTTTCCGGCTGAAGCCGGATTGCCTCCTTGTAACATGCAATTGCCTCTTCGTAGTTTTTCTGCAGCACATAGCATTCCGCCAGATTCAGATACGGAAGATGGTCCTTGTCCGGGTCTATCTCAACAGCCTGCTTCAAGGGCTCGATTGCCTCCTCTATTCTGCGAAGCTTTAAAAACGCACAGCCTAAATTGTTATAGGCATAATATGCCTCCGAATCCAGCTCGATTGCTTTCATACAGTCTGCAACAGCCTTTTCCAGCTCATATAAATCAATATAAAGATTTCCGCGTTCCACATACCCTTCTGCAGCACCGGTTACTTCAATATACCGGGTTGCATAATCTATCGCCTTCTTGCATGTTTCCAAATTATCCTCACGATTGCTCAC
>JAXVOW010000158.1:0-2206 GCA_037301995.1 bacterium
GAAAAGAAAGAGGATAATTATAAGAACTCCTTTAGAAAGGCAATTCATGACCGCAGCATTTACGATATGGATAAGCTGTTTGAAACCTTTCCAAATGAGACCTTTCCATATGATTTTGAAACCTATATAAGACAGGGAATGGAATGTGAAATGGTGGTAACCAATGTATTGACAGGACAGGCAGAGTATATGCAGGAAAAGGAAAGCGCGGCAAGACTATGCAATATCTGCCGGGCATCCGCCAGTCTTCCTTTGGCGGCGCCGATGGTTACAATAGACGGAATCCCATATCTGGATGGCGGCTTAGCAGATTCCATTCCTTTGAAGCATGCATTGGAAGCCGGACATAAGAAAAATGTACTGATATTGACAAGACCATATGGATACCGGAAGAAATTTCCCAGTGAAAAGGCAAGAATGTATATAGCATTTTATAAGGATTATCCGAATCTGGTGAGAAGTATTTACTACCGTCCTTTTTATTATAACAAGAGGATGGAGGCGATTGAACGGTTAGAGCGGGAGAAAAAGATTTTTGTTCTTCGCCCGTCTTTAAAATGTCCAGGCAGGACAGAGGTGAACCGGGATAAGCTCCAGGCGTTCTATAACCATGGCTATCACACCATGGTTACAGAATTTGACAGAATGAAAGAATTCTTAGGTGTCTGATTTTTTCAGAAATCGTCTAAGCTGTGAATCAAGACATGTTGCTTATAGAAAGCGGTTGAGTTCCGGGTTGTAGGTGTAATCAATGGCGGACAGCTTCTCAACCAGTTCCTGCTGGTTAAGGTTTAAGTCCTCGCAGAGAAGCACAAGGCTGTCATATTCATCCCGGAGCTTTGTGTTGATGAAGCTTAACAGTATCATTGGGTCATTTGGAATATTTGACATGGGATTCTCCTTTCCTATTTGTGATGTTTTAGGCAATTGCGAAACTCTGTTTTTGAAGTTGTTTATTTTGCACAACTATGTTTCTGATAACAGGCAGTTTCGCAATCGACTATCGTGATGTTTAATAGATATAATAGAATAGGAAGGGAAATAATGTCAAGAAAATATATGGAGGATTTTACAAGTGCAGGAAGGGAAAGAGAAGGAAGGGAAGCTGGAACAGCAGATTCCCGCACATTTAAAGGAAAAAGTGGAACGTGACAGAGAGCAGTACCAGGTACACAGGGAGCAATTGAACGAGAGAACAGAAGAAATCAAAAAGCAGATTAATGAGAAAAAAAATACATATAGCTTTAAACGGATTTTTCATGCAGCCTTTAATCTGAGTGCAGATCAGGCAAGCTATGAGGAGATTGACGAGCGAATTGAATCTGGCGTGGTACTTCGGGGAACGAATATGTGCATTCTGATTCTTGCTATTTTTATAGCGTCTGTAGGGCTTAACATGAATTCTACGGCGGTTATTATTGGTGCGATGCTGGTGTCTCCGTTGATGGGAGCCATAATGGGGATTGGCTTCGCCCTTGCAATTTATGACACGGATTTATTAAAGCGTTCCGCCACGGTGCTGCTGTTTGAGGTGGTGGTTGCCCTGGCAACCTCAACCATTTATTTTATGCTGTCGCCAATTACTACCCCTAGCTCAGAGCTGCTTGCCAGAACCAGTCCCACCATATGGGATGTGATTATTGCAGTCTGCGGTGGTCTGGCAGGTATGATTGGAACCACCCGTAAGGAAAAATCCAACATTTTGCCGGGTGTTGCTATTGCAACAGCATTGATGCCGCCGCTTTGTACAGCAGGATACGGTCTGGCTGTGGGAAATCTCCGGTATTTTGTGGGAGCCATGTACCTGTTCTGCATCAATGGTGTATTTATCGCAATTTCTACTATGCTGATTACCGTTTTTTTAAGGCTTCCCTCTAAGAAGGCAGCCAATAAGGAAACCAGAAAGCACCTTGTGAAGCGTGTCATAATCGTTGCGGTAGCAGCCATTGTACCCTCTGTTTTTTTGGCGGCAGATATTGTAAAGGATTCCGTGTTCCAGAGCAATGTCAGTAATTACATTGAAACGGAGTTCCGGTTTGATAATACGCAGGTTGTAAAATACGAGGTAAATGAAGAGAGTAAGGAGTTAAAGGTAGCTGTAATTGGAGCTACTTTAAATGATGCTGTAATAGAAAAATTACAGCAGAGTATGGAAGAGTACCATATTGAAAATCTTTCCCTGAATGTCCAGCAGACTGTTGTAAAG
>JAXVOW010000159.1:0-40770 GCA_037301995.1 bacterium
GAGCTCATATTTCTTATCCCCATGCGCTTCACAGGTCATAACCTCATCATCCACACACTGCAGCAATACCCCGGATTCCGGCTGGATTTGCAATCCGATTTCCCTTTTCATCTTTTCCGAGGCAAAGAATACATAGTCATACAGATTGTATTCCTCTATGGTCACATCCTCTGGATGAGAGATATTCCACATAATATACCTTCTTCCATCCCTCACAGAAGGATAATACGGCTTTGTGCCACGCAAAACAAGAATATATTTTGCCCTGCTCCTGTCATACCACCGGTCTCTTGGCAGAACATTCGCCTTATAGCCGCATTTTTCAAATTCCTTTTTCATTGCCATGGCAAAATGCTGGTCACCCCAGAATTTCTTGGTTTCATCATCCGGCATGGCACCGCAGATATCAATAGTTGTCTCCTCTATGACATCCTCATTAAATGCCAGTAAGATTTCTTTTAACTTCTCTGCCCTTGCATCATAGGTGTGATGCTCTAAAACAAACTGCTGCAGCTGGCTTACCAGCTGTTTCCGCTCCTGGCTGTTCTCCAGATAATAAGTAAGCTTCTGCTTAAATTCCTGTTCATCCTCAAAGGACGGCAAAAGACCACCAAAGGTTTCCTCCGCGCCAATCACTCCATTGGTGAGAACCAGCGCTCCGGCTGCCAGAGCATCAAACACTCTGCTGTTTACTGCTCCATATGACTTTGTTACATGATTTGCATCATCAATTACTATCTTTGTATTCTGGTACACCTTCGGCATATCCTCATACAATACAAAGCCCTGGGCACAATCCTTAAACTTATCAATCTGTTCCCAGTTGACACCAAATATTTTACACTGGTAAGGTAACTCCTCCGGATTCAGATAATCAATAATATCTCTTTTCACATTCCAGTAGCTTCCGGTAAATGCATAATCCGAATGGAATTTCTCCATCTCCTCCTCTGTCAGCAGCTCCCGTTCTCCTGAATAGAAGCGTCCTTTATTCGTTGCAATCGGGAACAGTATAGACTTATGATTGCTATGGGCATCCACATACTCACATGCGGTTTTGCTGGAAGCAAATACCAAATCAAACTGCCCGAAAAATTCCTTTTCGCACCAGCGGTCAAACCAGTTTCTCGCCCAGGCAATCTTGATTAAATCGTTCTTTGTATTATAAATCTTTGAAATATCATAGGCATCCAGCAGGGAAACCAGAACATCTACTTCAATACCAACATCATACCAGTCCTCTTCTCCCCTGCGGCTTAAATATTTCACTTCATATCCCATATTCATCAGGGAATTAGCAAACTCCATGGCGGTAAAGAAATCCCCCGCTGTGGTTTTCGGGTCGGATTCAGTTACCACCAGTCCAACCACCAGCTTTTCCTCTGTAAACAAATGTCTGTTTAAAAGCTTGTCCTCCAACAGCTTTTCTGATAAATAGCTCTGCCATTTCCCCTTAAACACATCCATATTATGCAGTCGCCGGATTCTTACAGCCTTCGCCACATCCTTTAACTGCGTGCCAAACTCATAGTGGTACACAAGGCAGGTCGGGCAGTAGTAATTTTTGTATCCGGCCTTTACCAGCTTCAGACAAATGTCAACATCCTCATATCCATAAATGTATCTCTCGTCAAAGCCCCCAATTTCATCAAAGGCTTCTCTCTTCATCATCAAAACCGCCGCAGTCACACATGCCCGCTCTATCAAAGCCGTGCCATGGTCACAATCAGCCTGCCCATTTCCCATATTATACGGCTGTATAAAATATGCCTTTTCCCGGATGCTGTCACGAAAAGCAATTCCGTTATGCTGGATACTGAAGGATTTTCCTTCATTTACAGTACCCTCCGGAATCTGTGGATAAATCAGCTTTGCTCCTACTGCCCCTGGATTGTCTGCCTTTTTCATTGCAAGCAAAAGCTCATCCATCCAGCCATCCGTAACCTCCGTATCATTATTTAAGAACAACAGATACTCGCCTGACGCATTCTCCACACCAAGATTATTGGCTGCGGAAAAGGACATATTTACCTGGTTGCGGATTATCTTAATGGAAAACTCCGAAGACCAGGACTCCAGATATTCCATGGAATCATCTGTGGATGCATTATCCACACAAATAATTTCAAAATTGTCATAAAACTGCTTATCATGAAAAGAATTCATCAAAATCTCCAGATTATGCTTTCCGTTCCGATTCAGCATAATAATGGAAACCAATGGTCTGTCTGCCTTCAAGAGACGGATTTCCTCCTCATATTGCAGGTTAAGTGTCTGCACCCTGTCCACTGCCGTTTCCAAAAGCAGCTCTTCCATTTTCATCTGGGAATGCCTTACATTTAACTGTGCCAAATCACTGGTCACACAACTTCTGTGCACATTTTCAGACATCTGCGACAGATTCTGCTTTAATTCCCTCACTTCTTTATTCAGCTTTGCATTCTTGGAGTTTAAGGATTTGTTCTGCTTTTTCAAGGCCTCAATATCCTTTCTCGCCTTTATCCACTTTTTCATGAAACCCCGAATCCCCGGAAGCTTTGCAATCAAATTCTTTATCTTTCTCTTCATTCTATTAAAATCCTTTCAATTGAATCATTGGTTTTCATTTTCTGGCAATTCAATTAAATCACCAAGTATCCGGTTATATTCCGGCGGATTCCAGAGGCAGGCTCCTGAGTAGGAAGTAAATGTCATCTCTCCAAATTTATATTCACCATTATTCAAGCGGTAAAAGTCCACTCTGACATGCGGAAAGTCCTCCGCAAGCACTTCCGATATCCGGATTAATTCTTCCAAATTATCCGGCTTTGGAACTTTATCCGTTAATCTTTCGTAAGAATATACAAATGGCATCTGATTCCAGTCAGTGTCATAAAAAGCCATTTTCAGATTTGTCTGACGGTCTGTTAAAAACATAATGTATTTCGCTTTACCATTAAAACAAAATACTTTGTAATCATTTACCTCTCCATTTATATTTTCAATATATTCTTCTGCAATAATTACCGGCTTAATTAATTTGTAATGCAGCTCCAGACCTGCGGAATATGCAAAATTAGTATTCATCCATTTAGTCAGCTTGTTTTTTGCATCCTCTACATTTAATTCCTTCTTATCTCTTACAATAATGTTATAGCCACAACCATGATTTGTTTTTAATACATACTGTTCCGGCAGCTCCTCGAATGGGATATCCTCTGCTTTTTCCCACACTCCCAATAATGGAATCAGATATTTTTCACCAATCTTTTCCTTTACATACTCTCTGACGCAGTACTTATCTGCCAAATCAGCTTTTATCTGCGTGCTGTCATATAATTTCATCCATTGAATCTTTTCATTGTAAGTTTGCGGGTTATCTAAATTCAGCTGCTCTCCTGTTCTCTTGTAGTACCATTCCTTTAAATTCTCTTCATACTGGTCCGGATGCAGGCCCTTGTAATAGTAATACTGGATATCCTTCATCAGCTGATGGTTCACCGACTCTAAATGTGCAAAATCTTTCTTCTCTTTATCAACAATCGCCCTGTGATTTCCTTCAATCCGGGCAACCACTTCCTCATGCCTTTTATCCTGTGCCCTTCTGTGACTTTGCAGTTCTTCCCGTGTATTCCTCACTTCCTGCTTCAATGTCTCATAATGTGCACTCATATTCTTTTCAAAGCGTTGTTCAACCTCAAAAATATATTCGCATCGCTTTGCTAATGCAGTATAGTCTTTCCTTAATGCTGTATTTTCCCGGCTTAACTGCTCATTTTTCTCTTTCAAAGCGTCTATCTGATGATATATATTTTTAAAAGGTGGCACTCTCCTGACCAATTGCGACCAAACTCCTGACATTTTTCTCTCCTCTAATATTATCCACATAACATGCTAAATTTAATGCATAACAGATAACATTTTTGCCTAAAATGTTATCTGTTGAATTATAGCATACTTGTATTATATTATGCAAATTATTTAAAATTCCCGTGAAAAAAACTGAATTCTGTCAAAACAAACTGGTTTCATGTACAAATGCTTAAAAAGCCGTACCTATATAGTACGGCTCCACATAATTCATACTGGCAGAGAACAGTTACTCATTCCTCAGTTCTTCGATTTCTTCCAAGGACAAGCCGGTAGCTTTATGGATAATGTCATCGCTAACCTGACTTTCTATAAGTGACCTTGCAGTTTCTAATGTTTTTTCTTTTGCATATTCTTTTGCATATTCTTCAACAACAGTACACATTTTACTCCGCCCCTTTCCTTCTTTATAATATCGTACTGTATTACAGATATTAGGAAATTTTTTATTATCCATCACATCCGAACTTTTAAAAATCTCCATATATTCCGCCAGTTCCGTTCCATCGTTAATCTCTGCATTTACATAAATCTCATGGTAACCATTTTCTATCACCTCACCTGTCTCCCTTAGCATATGGTCAAAGTGATAAATCGTTTTTCCTCTTTTGAAAATATCCGTTTCTGTAATATAAATCATGTACACATCTGGCAATTTTTCAAAATAGGTTCCCTTCTCTAATGACAAAATCTGCACACAAGACCCATTGTACCGAACTCGTTTCAAGTGATTATCATTATCTGCCTTCTGAACCTCCACACTAAACCGGGTACTGTTTTCTGCCTTACATAATAAATCCACTGTTACAGAGCGTGTATCCACATTATGGATATCCTTCTGGACCGTATTTTCCAAAACCCGGAGCTCGGGGATTCTATGAGGTATTGTCAAAATATAACTTCAGAGTGAGCCTCCTTCCCACTCCAAGTATGAACATTTATATTTTACTCAAAACTATAGAAAATAACAAGGGGAAGCTTCAAAAAGACATGTCTCTTCACAAATTCATTGCCTGAAACAGCTCATCCTTGTCATCCTGTTCAATGGACAAATACCGCTTTGTTATCTCAATATTGGAATGATTGTAAATATTCATAAGCAGTGCCGGCGGCGTTCCACATTTCCATGCATGGTACCCAAAGGTTTTTCGCAGGGAATGGCAGCTGATATTGCCGTCAATACTGGTGGCAAGCGCCGCCTGTTTAATAATATTATAGGCCCTGTTGCGGGTAATATGCCGGTACCGGTCATTTCCGGAAAAAAATATATACTCTTCCGGTTTTATCCTCTTAATCTGTCTTCGGAGTTGTGTCAATGCAGACTGGCAGCTATCGTTTAGGGCAATACAGTTACGTTTTCCTGTCTTATGCTCCGTTACATAAATATGCAGCTTATATGTTTTTTTCTCAAAATTCCACACATCCTTCCACTTTAAGCGCAGCAAATCGCTAATCCGTAATGCAGTATTAATCCCCACCACAAACATTGCATAATCCCGGTATTCTCCCATCTGCATAAAATAATCCTTTAATAAATCAATATCCTCTTTTCGCCTGATTGGTGTTGTTACCATATCATCTCCTCCTTAAATTTATTCACTCTTATTCTAATAACATTTTAGGCAAGAATGTTAACCACTATTTTATAAGACAAGGAGAATATCAATGAACTGGATAAAAAAATTATATACCCGTATTTTCCCGGCATCAAAATATCAGCTTAGGGTTCAGATAGAAACGCTTCTGAAATCACTCCGGAACATGGAGCGAAACAACAATAAGCTATTAACTAAATGCGTAGAACAAATAAGCAACTCACAAACAAGTATGCTTTCAAACCTAAACGATTCATTAATTAAAATTAACGCAACCATGATTCAGCAAAATGAACTAATTACACAATTGCAACATGAAATTTCCGAGCTACAAAGCAAGAATAATATGCAGTTTGAGAAAGTGTCGGAAACCATATCCGCATACTCTTCTAATACCGTTAAAAACATGAAAGATATTAACCAATTACAAAGAGATACGCTCGCTCTGGTTCATGAAAATAACTGGGCATTTATTTTCAACAATACAATATCCGAATCTGAATGGCTGACGAAAAAATCACTATCGTTAGGAAGATGGGCAATTGGTTATCAATGCTCGTATGTTTTGTACCGTGTGCTTAACGAGGTCAGACCAAAGCACATTTTAGAACTGGGATTGGGACAGAGTACAAAAATTATTGGACAATATTCGAACCACTATAAGGAAGTACAGCACACTGTGGTGGAAAGCGATTCCCAATGGATAGAATTTTTTACGCAAAGTTATCCATTGGATGAAAATACTAATATTTTACATTGCAATTATGCCATGGAAGATTTCCAAAATCATTCAGAAATCAGAGTATTTGAGGGACTTGATGAAGCAATTAAGGATAAGCAGTTTGATTTAATTGTCATTGATGCTCCATTCGGTGGAGATATGCCCGAGTTTTCCAGAGTAGATATTCTGAAAAATCTTCCACAATGCCTGAATAAATCATTCGTCATCATTTTTGACGATATAAATCGCTTAGGGGAACGCAATTCGTTCAATACCATTATGAAAATTTTAGAAGCCAGCGATATTGCTTATGCTGTCGGCTCTTATCATGGTCAGAACATAACAAGAGTCATCGTATCAGATGATTTGAAATACATCCGGTCTATGTAATCATATACAGGATAAAAATACTATAAAACGAAATCTACGAAAACGATTCAGAGAGGTAACAAAAATGGATAATATAAAGGTCTCAGTTATAATTCCAACATACAACGTAAATCCATATATTAGTGAGACGCTAAACAGCTTTATAAACCAGACATTAAAGAATATTCAAATAATTGTGGTAGACGATGGCTCAACTGATGATACGTGTGAAATTATAACATCTTATGCAAGACAGGATAGCAGAATACAGCTTATCAAACAGGAAAACCAGGGCGCCGGTGTTGCACGCAACAATGGAATGTCCTATGCACAAGGCGAATATATTTATTTTTTTGACGGTGACGACTATTGCGAACTTTACTTTTTAAAAGAGGCAGTAAAAAAAGCGGATGAAACCGGTGCAGATATTACCGTTTTTGACTACTACCGGGTGGACCAGATAACCGGGAAAAAAACTTTATACCATGGCCTTAACCAGACATTATTGCCATCTGATAAGGAATGTTTTAACTATCAGGATGTACCCAGCCGAATTTTAAGCATTGTTAATCCAACTCCTTGGAATAAGCTGTATCGAAAAAGTTATATTGAAAAGACCGGATTGAAATTTATGGCACTTACAACCACCAATGATATCACCTTTGCTTCGCTTAGCGTTGCTATGGCAAAAAGCATAACCTACATTGACAGGCCATTTATGTACTATCGTATCAATCGCAAAGAAGCGCTCACTACATTTAAGCAGAAAAAACTCAATAACGTATTATTAGCAGTGCAAGAAGTAATGAATCAGGCGAATAAATTAGAATACGCTGAAACTATAAAACCTTCTATTTTATATTTTTCAATGAGCAACTATATCTATGCACTAAATAATTATGCAGGTAAATTCCGTTCAAAATATTATCGGAGATATTATAAAACCTTACATAAAATTTTTAATTCTGACTTATTTAGAAAATGCAAATCAAGTGATATAAACAACAAAAAATTATATAGTCAATTTCACGACATACAAAGCAATTCCTACCAAATGAAATTCTTTAAAAAAGGGAAAGCAAAAATTTCCAAAATCGTAAAAAGCAAATTAAAGGCGGTTTACCCGTTAACCATGCGAAAATTTGAACATTTTACAAAAAAAGAGTCAAGGGAACAACAGGAAATTAGCAGACTCAACAATACTGTAAATGCATTACGCCGCGATATAAGGGAGCTTCAGGAAACCCTTTGTGATTTGCCTTCTTTTCTTAATATTACCGGTGTAAATGCTGTTTCCAGGACACCCCGCATAATTGTCTCCATGACCACATATCCGGCAAGAATTAGCACCGTTGCTGCTGCCATAGAAAGCATTATGAATCAAACAGTCAAAGCAGACAAGATTATACTGTGGCTGGCAAAAGAGAATTTTCCTGACGGAATCTCCAGATTACCAGAACGTCTATTGCAAATGCAATCACGCGGACTGGAAATTAAATGGACTGACTGCGACTATAAATCTTTCAAGAAAATAATTCCTGCCCTTCAGGAATTTCCGGATGATATAATCATCACAGTAGATGACGATTTAATCTACGACAAATGCATGATTGAACTTTTATATGAATCTTACAAAAAATATCCAAATGCAATTTCCGCTATGCGTGTTCACCGTGTCATGTTTGACACAAGCGGTAATATTCTGCCATATCGTGAGTGGGTAAAAGAAGATTCCAGTTTTATAGGGGTAGACAGAATAGACTTAATGGCGACTACCGGAGCAGGAACATTATTTCCGCCACGCATCTTACCTGATGAAACACTTAATTGGAATAAAATCCAGGAGCTTTGTCCGTATGCGGATGATATCTGGATAAAGATGATGACTGTAATGAACGGCGTTAATACCGTTCTGGTCAGAGAAAACCGCCAATTGGTTTATATTGCGGACAGTCAGGAAGAAACCTTATGGAACATTAACTGCAATGAAAATGATATTCAACTGGCAAATATCATTGAATATTATAAAGAAGCTGATTTGACTTCTAAATTGTTGAATGGAAAACGAGGATAATAACACAGGTAAATAGAGAAAGGAAAATTATCATGTACATCACCCAGGCAATATATAACAGCTATAAACAAATTGAAAAAAAATATATCGTTACTTTTATTTCAACCATTTTAATTGGTTTATTTGCTCATGCATTTATCATGTTAAATGTACTTCATAATCATGATACTATTAACAGCACTCCCGACGGCGTTGGGGCTGGTCTATCTTCTGGGCGCTGGGTATTTCAACTGATTCAAGATTTTTCCAACAAGTATGGGTGGCATTATAACATCCCTGTTGTTAACTGCTTTTCTGCTCTTATCATTTTATCACTAAGTGCCTGTATTATTATATCTATATATCACATCAACGATTTAATATATTGTATACTTACTGGTGGTATCTTTGTCACCTTTCCGTCCGTAAGCAGTATGATGTTTTTCTCATACCGTGTTCATTACTACGCTATTGCAATTTTTTTAGTAGTCTTTGCAATTTACCTTGTCAAAAAGGGACAGATGGTCATTCCTGCGATATTGATGGCAATATCCTGTGGGATTTATCAGGCATATTTTCCATTAGCCATTACTATGATTCTATTACTTTTTCTGCATGAAATGATTACATCCCATTACAGCTTCACCAATAACCTTGCCCGGGGGATTAAATATATTATCATTTTGATTCTGGGATTAATACTCTATTATATCATTCTACAATTTCTTCTCTCTATCTATAATGTAAAATTAACTGATTACCAGGGAATCAACCAAATGGGAATAAATTTAAGTGAGATACCAGACATATTAAAAAATGTGTATACTACCTTTTTCCATCTTCCATTTATTGAGTATTGGGACATCAACCAATCTGCCCTGACTAAAGCATGTATTCTGATTTTTTATATAATCAGTGCAGCATTGATTGTGTTCTCCATCCCAAAAAAACAAGGAGGAGTAAAACTGGAGATTATTGTAACCCTGGCTATGCTCCCAATCGCTGTAAATTCAATTATCATCATGTGCGCCCATGGTAAATTCATATATACTCTGATGGTATACTCCCTGGTTTTTCTTTATCTTTTGCCAATCATATTAATCGAAACCTTTAATGATAACAATAGCAAATCTTCACGTCTAAAAAAAGTATTTATAAACATTTTAAACACTGTTATTTCATTATTTTTGTCCCTTGTTATTATGAATTATATTTGGAATGCCAATGGAAATTATCTCAGCTTATACTACACCAACCAGCAAACCATCCATTATTTCCAGACGCTGGTTACCCGTATCCAGTCCACCGAAGGCTATACGGACGAGCTTCCAGTGTTGTATGTCGGTGAAACAATAGAGGATGCCTCGTTCGACAGTTCTTTGTATGAAAACGCTCCATTTCTGTATGGTGGAAACATTACCAGTACCTACCTAATTAACAGCTATTCCCGCTTATGCTGGATTAAATGTTATCTTGGATATAATCCGCCACAGCTCACTGACCAGAAGGAAATAAACAGCTTTTCAAATAATGCAGCAGTTATGGCAATGCCCTGTTATCCGGACGATGGTTCGATTAAAATAATAGATGGTGTAATTGTTGTCAAATTCTCGGAAGAAACAGACTTTATCATATCAAATGGTGGAAATTAAAGCATACAAAAAGCAGGAGGAATAATATATGTGTACATTATCCGTAATATTACCAGCTTATAACGAAGAAAAGATGATTAAAAAAGCAACAGAAAAAATAGGGCAGATTCTATGTTCAGAGCATATAGAATATGAGATTGTTTTTGTAGATGACGGTTCAAAGGACAAAACATGGCAGCAGATAGAAGAAGCGGCTTCTTCAGATGATCATGTTGTGGGCGTACACTTTTCACGAAATTTCGGAAAAGAAGCTGCAATCTTTGCCGGACTGGCAAATGCTGCCGGAGACTGCTGTGTTGTAATGGATTGTGACCTGCAGCACCCTCCAGAGACGCTTGTCGAAATGTACCGCTTATGGGAAGGCGGATATGAGGTTGTCGAAGGGGTGAAAAAGAGCAGGGGAAAAGAAAGCCTTGCCTACAAATTAAGCGCCGGGCTTTTTTACAAAATAATATCCAGGGCTGTAAAAATTGATATGTCAAGAGCTTCTGATTTTAAGCTGTTAGACCGCCGGGCTGTCAATGCTTTGCTGGAAATGCAGGAGAAAAATGCCTTTTTCAGAGCACTGTCCTCTTGGATTGGATTTGAAAAAATCCAGGTAGAATTTGATGTAAGGGAACGGGAAGAAGGGGAATCAAAATGGTCAACCCTGTCACTTGTCAAATATGCTGTTACAAATATTGTTGCCTTTTCTTCTTTACCAATGCAGATAGTTACTGTTGCCGGAGCTATTTCTTTTTTACTCGCAATTATTCTTGGGATACAGACACTGAGCCATTATTTTAGTGGAATGGCAATAGAAGGATTCACAACAGTAATTCTGCTGATTTTGTTTATTGGCAGTATGATTATGATGAGCATGGGAATCACAGGCTATTACATTTCAAAGATATATGAAGAGGTAAAGGGCAGACCGAGGTATATTATCTCAAAACTTGCCGGTAAATAGTACAGGACTATGGAATCGTATAAAAGGTTCTATAGTCCTGAATACAATATAAATCTTTCATTTCATAACGGTGTAATATAGTCTGACTGGCTGGCTATTTCGGTATTCCAGCTTATCCACACGCTCTTCCAGTCTGTCCATCCGCTCAGTTTAACATGCATTCCTTCATTAATCCCTGGAATACAAATCCCTTGTATATACTTTATCTGCCACATCCGCCAGTTCCTCGCTGTTACGGTTTGCCACAATTACATCTGCCATTTTCTTGAATTCATCAAAATCGGTAATCACTTTACTGTTAAAGAATGTTTCCTCTTTCAGGGTTGGCTCATAGATAACAACCTCCACACCCTTTGCCTTAATCCGCTTCATAACGCCCTGGATGGAGGACTGACGGAAGTTATCCGAATTTGCCTTCATGGTCAGACGGTAAATGCCTACAACCGCATTCTTGTTCTCCGGGAATCCTGCCTTTTGAAGAATCTGCTCTGCAATAAAATCCTTTCTGGTACTATTGGCATCTACAATCGCAGCAATAATGTTATTTGGAACATTCTCATAGTTGGCTAAAAGCTGTTTTGTATCCTTTGGCAGGCAGTATCCACCATAGCCAAAGGAAGGGTTGTTATAATGTGTTCCGATTCTAGGGTCGAGACCGATACCCTCAATTATCTGCTTTGTATTAAGCCCTCTTACCTCTGCATAGGTATCCAGTTCGTTGAAAAAGGATACGCGGAGTGCTAAATAGGTGTTGGCAAACAGCTTAACCGCCTCAGCCTCTGTTGGGTTTGTATATAAAATATCAATATTTTCCTTAATCGCACCCTCAGCCAGCAGACCGGCAAATGTATGGGCAGCCTTTACCAGACGCTCATCCTCAAGAGGTGCACCCACAATAATACGGGAAGGATACAGATTGTCATATAACGCTCTTCCCTCTCTCAAAAACTCCGGTGAAAAAATAATATTATCGCAGTTATATTTTTCTCTTACGGATAAGGTATATCCAACCGGTACAGTGGACTTAACAACCATGATTGCATTCGGATTAATCTTCATAACCAGCTCAATTACACTCTCAACAGAGGATGTGTCAAAATAATTCTTCTGTGGGTCATAATTCGTTGGTGTGGAAATAATAACAAAATCCGCATCCTTATAAGCCAGCTCCACATCCGTTGTTGCCGTAAGGTTCAAATCCTTTGTTGAAAGATATTCTTCAATCTCCGCATCCACAATTGGCGATTTCTTGTTATTAATCATGTCTACCTTTTCCGGAATAATATCTACAGCATATACTTCATTATGCTGTGAAAGTAAAATTGAATTTGATAATCCTACATAACCTGTTCCTGCTACTGCAATTTTCATCTTCGTTTCCTCCAAAATTATAATTATTATATATTTACATTTTCTTAAGAATTTCTGTCCTTCTGGGAATTTACTTATCCCATACCATAATGGTCTTACCAATCAGCTTGTGGATATCCATTTCAAAGGCTTTTGTAATATCCTTTATCTCCCGTACAACAATCTGTTCTCCCACGATGTTTTCCAGATACTCCACAATCTCCGGTTTTTGCTTATACAGCTCCACCAGGTTCACAAAATCCTTCCTGCCGCTGCGGCTGCTGCCAATTATTCTCAGCCCTTTCTCTAAAACCATCCGGGTATTAATCGGGGCAAAATCCTCAGAAACCCCCAGTATTCCAATGGTTCCCTCCGGATTAATGAAATCAATAATCTGGTTGATGGCCTTATGGGCGCCATTTCCGCCTACACATTCAAATGCATGGTCAATCCGAAAATCCTCCGGTATCTCATTTACCAGAAATGTCCCATCCACAAAAGTAAAGTCATGCAGCTTGGACTCATTTACTCCCATCACATAAACCTTTATTTCCGGATACCTGCTTTTCAATAAGAGGGCTGTGATATAACCTACATTCCCGTCCCCCCAGACACCAATTGCATTTCTTCTTGAATGTGCCGTATTCATAAAACGGTCAATTGCGTGATAGCTGACGCTTACAATCTCTGTAAATGCCGCCACCGTCAGATTGATATTATCCGGCAGCTTTACAAGGCGATCTGCAACGGTCTCAACATATTCCTGTAAAAAACCGTCTGCTCCGCTTGCCCGGAATCTGGAGCTGCGCAGGTAATTTTCTGCAATCACGGCGTCCTCTTCACAGGGCAGATTCGGAATCATAACAACCCGGTCACCCACCTGGAATTGTCCGGTGGGGTCATACACGATTTTGCCGATGCCTTCGTGAATCAATGCCATGGGAAGCTTTTTCTTTAATATCTCCTCCGGTCGGTTTCCCTGATAATAGCGCTGGTCCGCATTGCAGATGGATAAATGCGTAGGACGTACAATAATATGCTCCTGGTCAAACGTAATATCCTTAAAAACCATCTCAAACTGCCGAGGCTTCTTTAACTGATATACCGCATTTAACATATCTACATGCCTCCTAAAAGGGCTTCTGCCACCCTCATATCATACGGATAGGTAATCTTAATATTCGACTCCTCCCCTTCAACCAAATGAACCTTTTCTCCCTTTATCACCAAAATCTTACACGCATCTGTAAGAATACCTTTTTCCTCCTCAGACAGAGACTCATAAAGTGCACGCAGATGTGCCGCCTTAAATGACTGCGGTGTCTGCCCCTGATACATCGTCGCCCGGTCAGGAATGCCGGTAATCAGCTGCTGGTCCTTGCTCTCGACAATCGTATCCGTAGCCGGTATCACCGTATCACAGGCTCCATATTCCTTAGCATAACGGATATTCTCCTCAATAATCCTATGTGTCAGGAATGGTCTCACGGAATCATGGGTAACAATAATTGTATTATTATCCAGCTTTCCCATCGTGTCAATATAAGAAATTGCATTCATAATCGTTTCATTCCGGGTTACTCCGCCTTCAATCACCTTAATTCGCCCGTTATCCGGAATATATTTCCGAATCAAATCCTCTGTATGCTTTATCCACTGCTTAGGTGACAAAACAAGAATCCTTTCAAACTCGGCATTCATTACAAATTTTTCAATCGTATGGACAATAATCGGTTTGCCGCCAATCTCCATAAACTGCTTTGGCTTTTCTACATTTCCCATTCTGGTTCCCTTGCCGCCCGCAAGAATCACTCCATAAACATTACTTCCATCCATGTCTCTTCCTCCTGCTCTTTAGAGCTTCCTTCCAAATACGTTCTCTAATATTCTTTCCGTAGAATGTCCATCACACCCACTCATATACTGCTGTCTGAACACCTGCAGCTTTTCCATATTAAACTCGTCAATCTGTTCTACCGCATCCGCCAGCTCCTCCGTTGTCCGTACAACCGGTCCCGGAACAAAGCTTTCGTAAGGATAATAAAATCCTCTTTCATCATAGTAACCATCCAAATCGTAAGCAAAAAACAAAATTGGTCTTTCCATCAGGGAATACTCAAATACAATAGAAGAATAATCGGTTATACAGATATCTGCAGTCATAAGCAGCTCTTCAATGGACATCTGGTCTGTAACCTCCATACAGAAATCACGGTACTGCTCCGGAATTTCCATCCTTTCCCTGATAAAAGGATGCTGCTTTACCAGTATCACATATTCTTCCTGCAGCCGGTACATTGTCGGCAAATCAAGCCTGTCCGGCGCCTTTGCATGACGTATTTCTCCACGGAATGTGGGTGCATATAAAATCACTTTCCGCCCCTTTATCTTTAAATCAAGCTTTGACAGCTCCGCATACGCCTTCTGCTTTCTTTCTTCATCAAAATACACATCGGTACGGCTTACCCCCAGGGGTCTGACAACATCCGGCTTCCCCTGTAAGCCAAAAGCCTCCTCATAAGCCCAGCATACGGCTTCTCCGCTAACCGGAACCAGATTGTAATTCCGGTGTCCCGAATAGACATCCAGCGTCCTTTTATCGTCGCCAAAGGATTTATCGGAAACACTGTAGCCCCATTTTTTAAATGCACCGCAGGCATGCCACAGTTGCACCAGCTTTGTACCCCTGCGCAGGGAGAATGAACCAAATGCACTATTGGATTCATTCAAAAAAATGCATCTCGCCGTTGCCATATCCCATATCAGCCTGGAAGTCCGTATAACAATATTTGTCCATTTGGAAGAGGCAACCTTCAAATAGTGAACATTTATGTCATATCCATTCTGCCGTAACCGGTTATACAGCAGTTCATAATTGTCTGACAGACACTCTGCATGCGTTTCCACAAAAATAATCTTTTTGGTATAGATTCTGCGCAAGCTTCCCAAAAAATAGATTGCCGGATACATCCATTTGAACACAACCCATTTGCAAATCCGTCTTAACACTATTGCATAAACTCCTCGTACTGCTCCAATACCGTTTCCGGTTCACCCATCATTTTAATTTCCCCATCATGCATCCACATAACTCTGTCACAAAGGTCCAGCAACGTATCAATACTATGGGATACTATCACAACCGTACGGTTTTTGTTTGAAATCAATTCCTTCATCTTTGCGTAGCTTTTTTTCTTAAATTTGGCATCCCCCACGCTGAGTACTTCGTCAATCAGCATGATTTCTGTCTCCAGTATTGCTGTAATCGAAAATGCAAGCTTAGAATGCATTCCGCTGGAATAGGTCTTTACCGGCATATCAATAAACTTTCCCAGCTCAGCAAATTCAATAATTTCAGGCATTTTGGCACGGATTTCCTCTTCCGAAAATCCCAGCAGCATACCGGACAAAAGAATATTCTCCCTTCCGGTAACCTCCTTCTGAAAGCCAACGCCGATTGACAGCAGGGAAACCGTATGCCCCTTTAAATCGATAGTCCCCTGATCCGGACTGAAAATTCCTGCCAGAGCCTTCAGCATTGTAGATTTGCCGCTTCCATTCTTTCCTATGATACCAAGAATCTCACCCTTCGGAACCGTAAAGGATACTCCCTTCACAGCCTGGAACTCTTCCACATGTGCCTTTTTCAGCTTAAGAAGACTCTTCTTTATGGAATAAGCCTGAATATTCTTATATCCAATCCAAAGATTATTTACCTCAATTGCAATATCATTATTTCCTGTCACTTCTTTTATCTCTTCCATTAAATCACCTTTACATAACTATTCTCATTCTTATAAATCTTACGGATGCCTATAATTGATAATACGACAGCTACGACTGCCCATATTGCCAATGCCAGATAATCCGGTGCCTGCTTATATAGCAGGACATTTCTCATATTCTTTACCAGTAATGCCATAGGATTACCATAGGTAAGTATCGTTGCCGCTGTGGGATAATCCGGTCCCAATCTGGAATCAATACTGAAAAATATACCGGTCATGTAAAATAACAACTGCATTGCAATATTGATTACATTGCCTAAATCCTCAATAAAAACACCATAATGCATTAAATTCACGCATATTGCAAAGGTTACCAGAAACATTACAAGCAAAATCGGAACAAACCAAAAAACATAAGCCGACAACTCTACTCCCGAAACAATCATCATAATAATAACAATAACACTGGAAATCATCATCTTGAATCCATTCACCATCATGTTGGAAAATAACAGTACAAACTTAGGAATATATACCTTGGACACAATTCCCTTATTTCTCTTAATCATTTTCACACTCTGCACAACATTCTTACTGAAAAATGCCCACATAGTCTGTCCAATAAACAAAAAGGTTGTAAAATACGGCTCCTTTGCCTTAAAGACGACACCAAATATGAGATAATATATCATCATGGAAAACAAAGGGTCTAATATCCACCATATCCAGTTTAAATACGAGTTTGCCACCTCTGTCTTGAGGGACGACTTCGCTGACCGCACTTCATAACTATAATATTTTACTACATCATCAATAAATCGTTTCATTTTTATATCTCCTCATTCGCCCATTGTATCATAGAATCCCTAAATTCACAAGGCATGTTTCCCTTCCTCTCATAATACAATACGAAAATTCTTATTTTGTTTTATTCATTCACCAAACCCATTACAAAGTCTGCCACCCGTTCAGAAGACCTGCCATCCAGGTCATCAAAAAAGCGATGCTTAAAGCTCTCTATCTTTTCCTGTTCATACGCCTCCTCTCTCACGGATTGAATAATCTCAGCTTGGCTGCGTACAATTTTACCCGGCACAAAATTTTTAAAGGGATAATAAAAATCTCTGTTTACCACATACTCTTCCAAGTCAAAAGCATAAAACAGCATCGGAATATTCAGCAAAGAAGCTTCAAAAATAACAGATGAATAGTCTGTAATCAATATATCTGTTATAA
Source organism: bacterium (assembly GCA_037301995.1). Classification (GTDB taxonomy): domain Bacteria; phylum Bacillota; class Clostridia; order Lachnospirales; family Lachnospiraceae; genus CAG-590. The sequence continues at coordinate 17,503 of JAXVOW010000159.1, forward strand.
ACAGCAAATCATTAATCTCTGATTCTTTTGATAAATCCAGTATCTGTGAGCGGGTTCCTTCATCCACAGGATGCTCCTGCACCACAAAAGGATGGTGCTTTATAATCAGAATATAATCCTCTCCCAGTTCTTTCAGCAATGCTCCCGCATCCAATTTTTCAAAGGGATACCAGGCTGAGCCTGCACCGTTTCCCCGGAAGGTAGGGGCAAACAAAATAACCTTTTTCCCCTTTAACACAGGATACTGTTCATATAGTGTTTGTCTAATCTCTGCTTTGTATTCTTCCTTAAAGAAATCATCTGTCCTCGGAACGCCCAGCGGCTTTACATTTTTCTCGTCAATTCCAAAGCCTTCTGCATAAAAACGGCAGATTTCAGCAGAGCTGACCATTGCATAGTCATAGCTTCTATGATTTCTGCTGGTCTGGTTCGGTCCTCCATCCTTTCCAAGCCGGGAAAAGCCAAAGGTTTTAAATGCACCGCAGGCATGCCACAGCTGAACCAGTTCCCGATGCTTAAGCGCCCAGATATCATTTAATACCGGTGTATAATCATCTACAATAATCACCTTACTTTTTGCAAGCTTATATGCCAGTGAAAAAATCTTCCGGAATTTAATAAATTTTGTCTTCCCTGGCTCTAACCAGAACAAAACCTTCGCATTCTTTTCCTGCAAAACATCATTTACATATGCAATGTTGCCTGTGACATCCTTTCTTCGTGATGATACAAAAAGAATACATTTCTTTCTGCAAAAAATCGATAAAACAGATGTGGATATATTTAACAGCAGCCGTTTTAAGGTCGCCAGATTAATAGTCCACCTGCAAAAGGATGAATATCTCCACTTTGCAAACAAAATCGTCCTTTTCAACTGGCTTCCTCCATAAGTGTTCTCTTCAAACCGTCTCCTCTTTCCCAGTAATACTACATAGACGCCATCCAATAGAAATAAAGGGATTAACAAGGTTCCGATTATAAACTCTATAATCCGGTAAAGACTGCCCAGCAGGGAAATAAGCCAGTTGTCTGGATGTGCCACCGGCTTTTTCCTTTTTATTACAATTTTTTGCTCTGAAACAGTACAATAATACTCATTTTCCTCTTTTATCTGGTTAAAATCCTCATTGTCCACAAGTACATCCTGATATTCCCTGCCGTTATATGCCTGCAGCCGGACAACAAAGCAATTCAGGTCTCTATTGGCAAACAGTGTATCCAGCTCATAGTCAAATACAGCATATCCAATATAATTTCCATGCTCATCCACGCTTGTATCCGTGATTGGCAGTGGAAGAATCCTGGTTTCTGCCTTATTTTCAAACTTTACAGCCAGCTTAATTTCCAGGGATTCCGGCCTGCCCGATGTGCTTTTCGCCAATACTCCCAGCGTCATTATATTATTACGAATTGCCAGCTTGTCTACATAAACCTCTGTATTCTCATTTAACTTCATCTTGCCACCCTGTCCTTTTCAAACAATTATTCTATCTGGTCTTCTGCTTTCTGCCAATAAGCTTATGATAAAAGCCTGTCAATTTTGCCATCCATTTATAACGTTTTGTACTTTTAATGTAATTTAATTCCTTTTCCTTCTTCTGCAGTGTCTTTTTCTCCCTGCGCAAATCCTTAATACATTCTTCCTTTTTCTTTATCTGGGCATTCTTTCTGCTAATCGTATCCCGGTATTCCACGCATTTTAAAAGCAGATATTCCTCATAGGTAGAGGATAGCAGATATTTCAGATTGCGATACTCCAGCTTTTTAAAATAATAGGACTCCTCCCTCGGCACAAATCCCAGTTGTGTTAATCCTCCCTCCATAAACCGCCGGTACAATTGTTTAAAGCCCTCTATGTCATTTTGGATATGAAGACTGTATATCATCAGATTCAGTATCTTATTATCCAGTGCACACCGCAGATTTTCTTCCTCTAACAACCCCTTCTGCTCCAATGTATTTTTCACCTTGAGCAGTGCATCAAATGAGCATAATGGTGTTTCAGAAAACCTTGTTGTCAAATTGTCCGTCTGCTTTATCCGGTAATGTACCCCTTTCTCCCAGACAATTGTAATGCGCTTTGCCAGAACCAACGCCATAATAGAAAAAAACTGGTCATTTGCCCTTGGAATATCCTGAAAGCAAATCCCCTCTTCTTCTATAAACTCTCTTCTTACCATCTTATTCCACGGAACACTGGTTGTAAAATACAAAATATATTTCCCAATGGTCTCTCTTGAAAAAGGAAGCTGCTCCGGTATACATTCCCTTCTCAAATACTGGGGTTTCTCAATCCGCTCCTTTTTCTGTGTGTCATACTGGTCAGCATCACACACACACAAATCCGCCTGGTCTCCCTCGCAAGCCTCATACATCTTCTCTAACAAGTCCGGTTCAAACAAATCGTCACTATCCAAAAACAGCAGATATTTCCCCCGGGCTTCCCTTAAGCCTCTGTTTCTCGCCACACCCGCATTGGACTTTTCCTGAGAGATTGCAAGAAGCCTAGCATCCTTTTTCGCATATTCCTGCAGTATGGAATAGGTCGCATCCTCCGACCCATCATCCACACATATGATTTCTATTTCTTTCAGCGTCTGTGCCAGTATCGACGCCATTGTCTCCTTTATATATTCCTCCGCATTGTGAAAAGGCATAATAACCGATACCTTTATCTGTTCCATATATTCAGCCTCCCTGCTCCTTCCTTATCCTTTCAGCGACACGTTCACAACAGCTTCCTGTTTCATAGCTTCCCAGTTGCTTCAAATGGGCATTTACCGCCAGCTCCGCCTGTGCGCTGTCAAAGGAGGAGATAGTACCAGCCAGTTCTTCCATATTCTCCGCCTGCGCAAAGGGCCATTCGTCCACACTAACATAAAAACCGGTGTCTGCAATATATGCTTCCTTGTCCGGCACAAACAAAAAACAGGGGCGCTTCAAAAATGCATAATCCCATACACAGGAGGAATAATCAGTAATCAGAATATCCGCTGCACAGAGAAGCTCCTGCATATCCGGATAATCCATTACGTCAATGACATTTTTCCCATGCACCCGGATATCCATGCTGTCATCCTGGTAGCGGTGATAGCGGCACATAAAATACCATTTAACCGGTTCGGAGCCTTCTGCATTACCCTGCTGTAATAGATTTGCCGGATTCCTCATGGCGTTCAGCTTTTCCAACAGATAGTCACTGTCCATTACAACCGGAATCCCTGTGTTCCGGTAGGTCGGCGCATAAAGTACAATTCTTCCGTTTTCCGGAATATCATATTTCTCCCGCACCCTCTTTCTCATCTCCCCGGTGCCGCCATTTACCAGCCTGTCATTTCTCGGAGTGCCTGCCCGCAGCACCTCTCCCTTATACTGGTACGTGGTCCGAATCATCTGCTGCTCCTGTACCTTGCAGCTTGCCAAAAACAGGTCAATGTTAGAGGCGCAGAACTCTGCCCTCTTTCTGGAAGCCCAGTCGGCATCCGGTCTTCCGTTTTCCACTCTTTTATAGGCACCGCCGCCATGCCATGTATTAATGACATACTGTCCAGAGCGGAAAGAAAACCACGGCGCATAGGAGCCGTTTGTCACAATTATTTTTGCGGTCAATAACATAGGAAAAGAAGAAACAGTAAAATGTTTAACAAGTTTAACTCCTTCTTCTTCTAAAAAAGCATATTTTTTCTTATCGCTGACAGCCCATACGTACTCGAACTGTCCCGGAAAATGCTCCCGCATATATTCATATAAATACTTGGGATTACAGGAATAATCATAATTTTTTCCCCCTGTAAGCCCGGTAAACAATATCCTGTTTTGTTTGATGGGTATTAACCGGAATGGAAAGGTTACAATACGGACCAGCTCCGAAAATACCACCTTGACAAATGCCTGGTTCATATGGAAGCTACTCCTTTTTCTGTTTGATTGCAGTAATCTGATTGGCATCAATTCCCTCTGTATTCTCTCTCTGGAATAAAATCTTAAAGGTCAGAAAAAGCAGCTTAATATCCAGCCAGAATGAATAATTTTCTATATAAGTCAAATCAAGCTTCAATTTATCATATGGCGTTGTATTATATTTTCCATATACCTGAGCATATCCCGTAAGACCTGCTTTTACCTTCAGCCGGAAATCAAATTCCGGAATTACCTCCTTGTACTGCTCCGCTATCTCAGGCCGCTCCGGTCTCGGGCCCACTAAAGACATATCCCCCTTGATAATATTAATCAGCTGTGGAAACTCGTCAAAATGAATTGCCCGGAGCACCTTTCCCACCGGTGTAATCCGGTCATCATCCTTCTTGGCAAGCTGCGCCCCCTTTTTCTCTGAATCCATCCGCATACTGCGGAACTTGTAAATGTCAAACACCTTACCGTCAATGGTAAGACGAGGCTGCTTGTAAAGCACCGGTCCCCCGTCATATGCCTTAATCAGTATGGCAATCACAAGAAACAACGGCAGTAAAATAATAGAAACCGGAATGCACAATGCCAAATCCAAAAGCCGTTTGAATATAATCTGCTCCCCGGATAATCCTTTATTTCTGGACAGATACAAAGGCGTATCAAACAGATGAATATTGTCAGAGCCTCTTAATAATATATCCGATATTTTCGGTGTCACATAGGTTCTGACGGATTCTGTAAAGCACCGTTTCAATATAATATTTCTCTCATATGCCGGTATGTCATATATCAGAACCGCCTCGTAATCAGAAACCATATCGCAGACACTTTCCAGACTCTCCACTGTCAGGTCTGCAAGGTCGCTGATTTCATACTTATCCTTTCTGGAGCTCATTTTCATTATCATTTCATCCGGGTCCCGGTCATAACAGACCATCAGCATCTGTCTTGGTGGATACAACACTTTATATATTTCCCTGCAGATGAAAACCCATAGCAAAATTGCCACTATCTGCACCACTGTCATCTCCACCAGCGGAATTGCTGACAAATAATGTCTGCTAATCAATACAATCTGGATATAGGCTACAACATTGGCACAGACCAGGGATAAAATCTGGGAATACAATACATCCATAAGCCGCAGATATCCTATTTTAAAACCGCCGTATAAGCTTGTCAGCAAAAACAGAATCAGTCCGTAGACACCGATTACCGCCCAGTCACCTCTGCGGAAAAACGGAATTTCCAGCTGTTTAACATATTCTGAATACCACACAAACGCAAATGCCATAATATGAAATGCCAAAAGGATAAATCCCTCAAAAAAATTGATTACTCTCTTAAATTGGTCTCTTTTTCTCACTTTGTTCTGCATATTATATCCTCGATTATTTTACCAGTTGTCCCTTTTTATTAAACTTATATTTTTTCCCTTTAATTTTTATGGTCTTTCCCTGCACCATCTGTCCATTGCTCTTAAAGTAATATTTCTTTTTCTTATACTTCAGCCATCCGGTCTGCATCACTCCGTTGGATTTAAAATAATACTTCTTTCCTTTATAGGTGAGCCACCCTTTTTTCATTATGCCCTTGGCATTAAAATAATATTTCTTTCCCTTTATTTTTTTGAAACCGGTCACACGGTAACCCTTGCTGTCACAGTAATATTTCTTTCCCTTCACCTGAACCCACTTGTTCTTCGCAATTGCTCCTGAAGAATAGCGGTAAAAATATTTTCCCTTTGAATTCTTGTACCAGCCGGCCTTTATCACGCAGGAGCCATCCTCACGAATTGTCACTCCCTGCTCCTTGGTGGATTTCTGTAATACACCATCAGAACTAAACAGATAAATCCTTCCCTTGATTTTTGTAAACCCGGTCTGCATTTCACCCTTGCTGTTAAAATAATACTGCTTTCCGGATATGGTCTTCCATCCGGTAGAGGCGGCGCCGCCCTTTAAATAATACTTTTCGCCAGCCATGGTAAACCATCCGCTGTCATGCTTTTTCCCCTGATAGTAGTAATACAGCTTACCATTTTCCTTATGCCAGCCGTATTTCAACGCCTGCTTACGAGTCTTAACTGACTTGGAATAATCCTTATACAGAAAATTCAAATCCACTGTATTCTCCGTAATTCCGCTAAGCTTCTGTGTGGAGGTTGCCTGCCACATACCGCAGTTATAGAGGCTTCTGTCCGGCTCCACATAAGTGTATCTGGCATACCAGAACTCATAATCCTCTAAAGCTTCTGCATCCAGATAATTATCATACCAGTTTTTATTACAATAAAACATCGGTGTATATCCCGCTGCCTTAATTGTCTCCATATAAGTTCTCGCCATCTCCGTTCTGGTGGCGGTATTGGTAGCGCTTAAAATGGCTGCATCCTCTATGTCATAAGCCACCGGAAATGAGACATTGATTCCGTCTAACTGCTCAATGGTATATTCTGCCTCTGCCAGCGCCTGTTTCGGAGTCTTCGCATAGGAATAAAAATAGATTCCGATTGGGATTCCTGCCTCCTGTGCCCCTTTCACATAGGATTTGAATTTGGAGTCCATAGTACAGCTCTTGCTTCCATATCTTCCCTTTCCATATCCAAGACGGAGCATGACAAAGCTCACACCCGAAGCCTTAATCTTATCCCAGTCTACCTTTCCCTGCCACTGGGACATATCAATTCCCATTGTCAGCACATCTCCGCTCAATGTGGAAAGTCTAAGGCCTGTCTTTTTTTTGCTGTTCCGGAGCTTTCCGCCTTTTGCCTCATTCAGGTAATAATATTTTCCACGGATTTTCTTCCAACCCGTCACCTTTTTACCAGAGCTGTTCACATAATAAGTACCATACTTGTCCTTCACCCAGGTAGAGGTCTGTTTCTTGCCATTTACATAAAAATAGCTGCCTGACCACCCGTTTTTTTCCGCTGCATAGCTTGTCCTTCCCGGTATCAGACCTGCTGCCAGCAGTATGGCAGCAAGTAAAAATATTCTGATGTATCCCTTCCGCATTTTATCCATGCTGTGCCTCCTAAGCCTCATGTCCCTTCGCCTTTATAACCTTCACCACTTCATCTACATACTGTCTGCACAACTCATCGGTTGCCGCTTCCACCATTACACGTATTACCGGTTCTGTTCCACTTTCCCGAAGGAGGATTCTTCCCTCATCCCCCAAAGCTTCCTCAACCTTTTTCACTGCAGCAATCACGTCCTCATCTGCTCTTGCCTCCGGCTTACTCTTGACCCTTACATTTTCCAGAAGCTGTGGATAAATTTTCAAATCACGAAACAGCTCCGATGCAGCAGCCTTCTTCTCCAGCAAAACCTCCATCAGCTTGATTGAAGTAAGTACTCCGTCCCCGGTGGTGGCATATTTACTGAAAATGATATGTCCGCTCTGTTCTCCGCCAAGAGAATGACCATTCTCCATCATATTCTCAAATACATATTTGTCGCCGACTGCGGTCTTCTCATAGGAGATTCCCTTCTTATCCAGAGCCTTATATAGTCCCAGATTGGACATAACCGTGGTGACAATTGTATTATTGTTAAGCTCGCCCCGCTCTGACAGATAGCATCCGCAGGCATAAAGAATCTTATCTCCGTCAATAATTTCCCCATACTCATCCACCGCAAGACAACGGTCTGCATCACCATCATAGGCAAATCCAATATCCAGCTGCTTCTCCTTTACCAGCGCCTGCAGCTGTTCAATATGGGTAGAGCCACAGTTGTCATTGATATTAATTCCGTCAGGCTCATTATGAATCACATAGGTTTTCGCACCCAGCGCCTCAAAAACCGCCTTTGCAACAGTGGAGGATGCGCCATTTGCACAGTCCAGACCTACTCTTTTGTTTTTATAAGACCGGGTTGCCAGAGTCATGAGATAACCGATATACCGGTTCCGTCCCATGGCATAATCCACAGTCTTTCCAATATTTTCCCGTTTGGCAAACGGAATCTCCGGAAGCTCACCATCAATATATGCCTCTATTTCCGCTTCCACGTCAGCCTCTAATTTATACCCCTGTCCATTAATCACCTTAATTCCGTTATCATAATACGGATTGTGGCTTGCAGATATCATAATACCGCAGTCAAATTCATCAAGACGCACGATATAGGAAACACTTGGCGTCGGGGTGACATGCATCAGGTATACATCTGCACCGCTTGCTGTCAGTCCTGCAACAAGAGAATATTCAAACATATAGGAGGAGCGTCTGGTATCCTTCCCTATTACAATGCTCGCCTTTCCATTTTCATGATTTCTGCCATAATAATAGCCCAGATATCTTCCCACCTTATAAGCATGCTCTACCGTCAAACCCACATTTGCTTCACCGCGAAAGCCATCTGTTCCAAAATATTTACCCATTTCTGTTCTCCTTTATTTTCTTATAATACTCACTGCATTATGAAGGTTTTCAATCTCTGCATAGGTCACACTGCCGCCAAACTCTCCGTCCAGTGTCCATGTAATCGCTTCCGGACTTTCAATGACAATCCTTTTTGCCTTAAACTGATACATATACTCCGGATTAAATTCTCCCATCAGATAAGCAGTAACCGTTGCCTGTAAATCAATCGGATTGGTGGGATATTTGACAAGCAACGCCTCGTACATCCCATCATCAAATTCCGCAATTTTACTGTTTGGATTTGGAAATCCTCCTACCGTCAATGAATTTGTTATCATTCCAATAAAAAAGTCATCCTCAATTACATTATCATCATATTCTACCTTTAAATGATAAGAGGTTAAGCTTGGTACACTCTTAATTCCCTCTAACACATAAGCAGCGTGCCCCAGATAATTCTTGTATTCCTGGGGTGTGGTATAGGTGACATCCGTAAATGCACCAAATGCTGCCACATAAATAAAATAATCCCCGTTAAAGGAACCCACATCAATAGGCCGCGGCGGATATTTTATAATTCGTTTTGCCGCCCGGATATGGTCCTTTGGTATTCCAAGGCTTCTGGCAAAATCGTTGGTGGTTCCACACGGAATATAACCAATGGGCGTATCGCAGCCACATTTCATACAGCCGGTTACCACCTCATCTAACGTGCCATCTCCTCCTGCACATACAATAACATCATAAAGCCATCCCTCCTCTGACACTATGCGGACTGCATCCTCCTTTGCCTGTGTGGGATAAACCCTGACATTGTAATCCGCTTTTACAAACAAATCCACAATATCAAATAATTTACCTTTAATATGCTTTCTTCCAGCAGATGGATTTAAAATAAATAACAGGTTCCTCATAAATATACGCAACCTCCCGGCATATTATTTCAAAAAACAAGCTTATCATTTTTATAGATTTCTTCAAATATGAAACTACCCAATAGACATATATTGATATATTATACTCCAAGACCCTAAAATTTGGCAAGAAAATTATAATAACATAAAAATAACCCCCTTTACACTGCATTTATAAAGGAGGCCATTCCATTTATTTATATTTTTTTAAAAATTCCTCATATCCTTTCCGTCTCAGCTTACAGCTTGGACAACTGCCACAGCCGTCTCCCCTAACACCATTATAGCACGTCAGTGTTTTGTCATGCACAAGCTCTAACCCGCCCAAATCATCTGCCAGCTTCCATGTGTCTGCCTTGTCTATCCACATCAGAGGAGTCTCAATGCAAAATGTGTACTCCATGGCAAGATTTAAGGTTGTGTTAAGAGCTTTTATAAAAATATCCCTGCAGTCCGGATACCCTGAGAAATCACTCTGGGACACTCCGGTTATCAAATCCGTTATTCCCCTCTGTTTTGCAAAAACGGCAGCAAAGGTAAGAAACAGCATATTTCTTCCATCTACTACACTGTTAGGAGTTCCCTCCTCTGGGGCATTCTCATCTACTACAATATCCTGCCGGGTCAGGGAATTTGGTGCTAACTGGTTTAAAAGCCCCATGTCCATGACATGCCATTCCACACCTAACTCTTCCGTAATCTCCTTTGCACATTCAAGCTCTGCCTTATGCTTTTGTCCGTAATCAAAGGATACCGCAACCACTTCCCTGTATCGTTTTAGCGCCCAGAGCAGGCAGGTGGTACTGTCCTGTCCTCCACTGAAAATAACAACTGCAGCATCCTTATTCCGTGTATTCATATTCATAATCTGTTCTCCTTTTCCTGTTTACTATATTTTTAGGCGTTTGCGAAACTGCCCATTTTCAAAAGCATAGTTGTGCAAACGTACCCTGTGGTGAATTGTTTGTTTTGTACAACGTTCGGCTTCAAAAACAGAGTTTCGCAATTACATATTTATTGTATTTTCATTTCTATTTTATCATCAGAAGCAGCTTGTTCTGCAGCTCCGTCTCCTTCTCAAACCTCCCCCGGAAAGTGGTTGTCACAGTCTTGGCTGAGGGTTTCCGGATTCCCCGTGCTGTCATACAGCTGTGATTCCCCTCAATATAAACCGCCACATCTAAAGCTCCAGTTGCTTTGCTGATAACCTCCGCTATATCCGTTCCAATCCGTTCCTGCAGCTGCAGCCGTTTTGCCACCATATCCGCAATCCTGGCAATCTTACTCAGTCCAATCACCTTTCCATTGGGAATGTATGCCACCGTCACCTTCATGTCATACATCAGCGCAAGGTGGTGCTCACAATAACTAAAAACCTCGATATCCTTCACCACCACCATGTCTTCCCTGCTGCCCTCCGGCACTTCAAAGCTCTTAGAATACATTTCTGCAATCTCATCATTGGTATAATTCATTCCCTCAAACACTTCTGCATACATTCTCGCCACACGGTCCGGTGTATCCTTCAACCCTTCCCGGTCCGGGTCATCCCCCAGTGCCGCCAGAATCCCTCTGATATGTTCTTTTATTGCTTCCTGGTCTATTGCCATATTATCCTCCAATCTGCTATCATGCCAGCCACCATTTCATCAGGCTCTGCAAATTCTATACGCCCCGTTTATGCGGGTCCCAGATAAATTTGTGAAGCTGTAACTGGATATTCACATCATTCATCTTCTCTTCTATTAAAAAATCAACCATCTGTGCCGGCTCTATCCTGCCAAAGCAGGGACTTAAATAAATGCCGCAGCCCTTCTCCACCAGCTGGCAGGTCTCAATAACCTGTTTTGCCTTTAATAAATCCTCCCGGCTTCCGACTACAAATTTCACAGTGTCAAAAGCCCTTACATTCCGGTAATTTTCCAGATACATCCGGTCTTCCATGCCACTGACTGCGGTCTTATAATCCAGTGTAAATGATACATTGTCCCCTGATATTTCCAAGCTTTCCTCAAAAAAGCGGCTTATATCCACACTTCCATTGGTCTCAATCTCAACCCGGAGACCTTCATCTCGCCGGAGCAGTGTCAAAAGCTCTTTCATTCCATTTTGCAGCAAGGGCTCCCCACCGGTCAGTGTTACATTCCTTACACCGGCTTCTTTTATCATCTCATAGATTTCCTCTTTTGTGTAGAGCTCACAGGAAACCCCCGCCTCGTTTGCCCATTTCGTATCACAGTATTCACAGTTTAAGTTGCAGCCGGCAAAGCGTATAAACACTGCCAATTGTCCGGCACGCCTGCCCTCCCCGTTAATACTGATAAAATGCTCTACAACACGGAACTGATTCATACCCTTCATCTGCTATACCCTGCACAATTATTTGGCGTCTCATATACCTTAACCAGTACTACCTGATATTCCTTTTCCTCCATCTCGTTGAAGAAATGCTCCGCCAGATTTTCTGCTGTTGGCCGGAAGGGAAGCTCCACAATACGGAACTGCTCTTGAAGCAGGGCCTCTCTTGTCTTTTCCTTAAGGCTTCCCTCCTCAATTATCAGACTGTGGTCAAGCTCATCTGCCAGCTGGTTCAATTCCTCCTTAAGAGTTCTGAAATCTACCACCATTCCGCAAATCTGCCCTTCCTGTTCTACCTCCTCTGATGCCACCGTCACCTCAACCGTCCAGCGGTGTCCATGGATATTACTGCATTTGCCCTCATAGCCCTTTAAAAAATGTGCGCTGTCAAAGCTGGCGCTGGTTTGTAATGTATACATAACCTTCTCATCTCCTTCTTTTGATTATAGCTGTTTTATACAAAGTCAAAAACACCTGTATACAGACTAAGTCTGAATACAGGTGTCACAATTCCAATCATCATGTTCTGTTCAGCCCTAGTTTTATTTTAAGACAGGATGGTACTAATGAACTGTCTGTTTTTCAATTTCAGAATCCTACAAGCCCAGAATGTTACGGACTGTGGCTTCCATCTCGCTTTTATCGCAAACTGTGTCGTGCAGCACTGCCGCACTTCTAATATCCTCAATTGCCTGTGGAATTTTCACTCCTGACAGCTTATTCAGCTCATCCACCAGCTCAAAATCAGACTGGGAAGCATATGTTTCATCAATTGCCTCCATGACGCTTCTTGTAAATTTGTACGGACTTGCAGTTGAGGCAATTACCGTAGGTGTCCTGTCGCCAGTGGCTGCCAGATACTTGTCATACACCGCAGCCGCTACCGCAGTATGGGTATCCATAATATAGTTATCCGATTCATATACCTTCTTAATGGTCTCGGCTGTCTCCTTCTCATTTGCATAATTTCCGTAAAACTCTGACAGCCTGCTCTTCATCTCCTCTGTAATCTCATATTTCCCCTCTGATGTCAAGGCTTTCATTAACTCACTGTTTTTAGCAGAATCATCTCCCGCAATGCGGTAAATCAATCTCTCTAAATTGCTTGAAATAAGAATGTCCATAGATGGGGAGGTGGTAAGAATAAATTCCCTGTTCTTATCGTATACCCCTGTCTCAAAGAAATCATACAATACCTTGTTATCATTGGAGGCACAAATAAACTTTGCAATAGGAAGTCCCATTTCCTTTGCATAGTAAGCTGCCAAAATGTTACCAAAATTACCGGTTGGAACCACCACATTAATCTTATCACCGGCTTTAATCTCTCCACTGGCTATCATACGGGTGTATGCGTATACATAATAGACCATCTGGGGAACCAGACGTCCAATGTTAATGGAGTTTGCAGAAGAGAACTGATAACCCCTGTCATCCATAGCCTTTGCAAGCTCTTTATCGTTAAACATATTTTTGACACCGGTCTGGGCATCATCAAAATTGCCGATGATACCAACCACTGACGTGTTATCTCCCCGCTGTGTCACCATCTGTTTTTCCTGAATCGGGCTGACACCGTTTTTCGGATAAAATACAATAATCTTCGTTCCCGGAACATCCGCAAAGCCGGCAAGTGCAGCTTTTCCTGTATCTCCGGAGGTGGCTGTTAAAATAACGATATCATTTTTTATATGGTTCTTCTTTGCAGAGGTTACAAGTAGGTAAGGCAGAATGGAAAGCGCCATATCCTTAAATGCAATTGTGGAACCATGGAATAACTCCAGATAATGTGCTCCGGCCTTTTTAACAAGAGGTGCAATAACCTCTGTATCAAACTTCTTATCATACGCACTGTTAATACAGTATTTTAATTCCTCTTCCGTAAAATCAGTGAGCATACGGCTCATAACCTCATATGCTACCTCCTGATAATTCATCTTCGCCAATTCGTTTAAATCCACATCCAGCGCCGGAATATGGTCTGGTACAAATAATCCACCATTTTCTGCCAACCCTTTTAAAATTGCCTGGGATGCAGTTGCTGTTTCATTATTGTTACGTGTACTTTTGTAGGTGACTGCCATTCTTTTGTCCTCTTTTCTTAAAATGTTTCTAAATAACAAGCAGTAATCTGCTTCTTTCCATATAATTTACATTTTTACCACAGATGATAAATTTACGCAAGTATTTCCCACCGTCTACTCTGCCAGATATACCTCCATGGTCCGCCTTCCCCACCGCAGTGCTTCCTTATGGGTATAGAAAAACATATCAATACGCTTTCCCTTAATGGCGCCTCCCCGGTCCTCTGCCACATATATCTGTCCGTTGATGACCACCCTTGTTCCAAAGGGAATCACACTGGTGTCCACTGCAATGGTACGGTTTGTAGTGGGAACCGTTCCACTGGCTGTACGGTTGCCGCCGGAATAAACACCACAGCAGATACGGCAGGTACAATACGCCGTAATCACAAATTTCCCGAGACTCTTGCCATGGCTGGTTGCATATACAGGGTCTCCTTTCCTGCCTCCCTTAGAGGCTGTAGAACCGGAACCGGTATCCCCGCTGTCCCCTGTGGTAACGCCCTCTTCCTTATTCCTTATACTCTCTGCAAGGGCACGTATTTTTGCCTGTCTTGCATTCTCCGCCGCTTCTGCCGCCAGCTGTGCCAGCCTCTCTGCCTCCTCCTGCTCTGCCTTTGCCTGTTCATAGGCAAGCTTATCCGCAGTTCTCTGGCTCATGGCCGTTAAATTATTAATGGCACGAATCTCTTCCATTCTCTCTGATTCATAACGCTGGTCCAGCACATCCATCTTTGCCAGTATCATACTATCCATATAACCATATTTCATGGTGTCATAATCCACCTTCTGAACCTTACTCATGACCGGAGCCAAATACTGCAAATTCTCGGCAGACACAGAGATACTGCCCAATTTACCCGGAAGCTCGCCGGAGGTCACGACTACCCTGTAACCAAACACTATAATCCCAACTGTAAAAAGAAGTAGTATTAAAACACCTATAATGGTTGAAATACGAATCTTTTTCTTCATCCCCAAATCGCCTTCTCTAACTAATTCATATAGACATATGTATTTTTCATTATAAATTTTCCTCCCTTAAAGGTCAAGCTTTTTATAATACCCCTCTGCAACAATCCATTTGCATTTTCTCCCGCTTCCGTTTAATATAATAGCATAATCATACATTAATAAAAGGAGATGCTATGGGGCAGTTACCAGGTGTTACAAAATCAACCAGAAAGGACGGAACCATTTATTACCGTTCTTCTATTACAATTAAGGCAAAGCACATCAGCTTAGGGAGCTTTTCCACAGAGGAAGCCGCCGGGAAAGCCTACCGTGAGGCAGTTGCCATCCTGCGGGAAAACAAGTACCGGCTCGAAGACTATACCCATGACTTTGCCCTGGAATTTACGAAATTTGTTATTCTTCTCAATTACCGGAACAGCGGCATATACTTTAAAACACCTATTTATCTTCAGAGCGGCTTCTTCTATTATTACCTTTCACCGGAGCGGTATCTGATTTTTGACCGGGAGGATTTGTTCTTTTATGCAAACCATAAGCTTCAAATCCGGGGCGGCTACTATTTTATCTGTGATTACGGCAGCCAGTACAGCATTCTTTCCCGGTATGGAATTAAAAGCTATGCCAAAAAGGGAACGGACTATATTTTTGTCAACCGGAATGAATATGATTTCCGCTATGAAAATATAAAGGTAATCAATGAATATATGGGAGTGACACAGAAATGCCAGGACAGCCAGGTATTTTATGAGTGCGTCATACATATCCGAGGAAATGTTCTTGTAGGGCGTTATGCTGACAAAATCACTGCCGCAATCGCCTACAACAAGGCTGTGGACACGCTTGCCGCCCAGGGAATCCAGAAAAAATATGTAAAAAATTATATCAATTCCTACACAGCAGAGGAATACCACAGCACATACCGAAAAATTAAAATCTCTGAAAAGTTGACGAATTATGGCTCCCGTGCTAAAATCAAGTCCGACTCAGACAAATGATCGCGGCTGTCTTTCCGAAAGGTGACAGGTGAGGAAAGTCCGGGCTTCACAGGGCAGGGTGCCGGATAACGTCCGGTGGAGGCGACTCCCAGGCTAGTGCAACAGAAATATACCGCCAGATGATTCTGGTAAGGGTGGAAAGGCGAGGTAAGAGCTCACCGCTGTTCTGGTAACAGGACAGGCTCTGTAAACCCCACCCGAAGCAAGACCGAACAGAGAACAATGTGGCTGCCCGTCACGTTCTCGGGTAGGTCGCTTGAACCTGCTGGTAACAGCAGGTCTAGATAGATGATCATTCAACGACATAACCCGGCTTATCGGCTGAGTCAGTAAAAAGCAAAAGAGCTGCTATCATGCAGCTCTTTTTTAGTCTATTTTGCCTGATTTAATAAAGTTCTTCCCTCCTGCCAGTAAAAGCAGTAGTCAATCAGACTGACTGAGGTGTGGGGATACTTTATAAACAGCTCCTCTCTTGTATAAGCTCTCGAACATATCTCTGCCATAATTGTACGAATCTCCCAGATGATGTCCTGTCTGGAGCTTTCATCCAGCAGGGAGAAAATGTACTGGCTCTTATACGGCAGATGCTGATAGATGTCTGAAACCATCGTGTCCACCGATACATTCTGGTTGCGGTAATCATCAATCAGCTCAAACACCTGATATTTCTCATCATTGGGAATACCCGCATGTCTTGCAATCAGCTTAGAGCACAAATCCTCTACGCTGTCTGACTGATAGCCAAAATCATCAATATTATAATTTGCAAACGTATCCAGCAGCAGCTGAAAATGATGTCTCAGCTGATACTGCGGCAGCCTGGCACAATAATCCGTCAATTCATCATGAATACCGGTCTCTTCATTCCAGTAAATTAAAGCATATACCCAGTATACCAGATAGCATATCATAATGTCCTCAATGCCATCCTTGCGGTCAGTGAAGGAGAAGGCTGATTTTAATTTAGCGCCTAAGCTTTTAAAATCGGTCTCACTCAAAGTCAAATCACTTAGAACCCTGACATTAGGTATCTGTTTTTCAAAATATTCTTTCATCTGTGGTAAATCGAATTTTTGTCCTGAAACACCCATAAACAGCCCTCCTTAAAATATTATCCTTTGCATGTTTGCTTTTGCGTCCAGTATACCATATTTCAATTTTTTTGTCACTATATTGCACAATTCTTTATCGATTTTTTATAATCTTTTCACAAAATTTTCATTCTTACAGCTATATCTGCTAAAAAACAGCTTCATTACTCAAAAATGGTTCATTGGACCATTTTCTCATATACCTGGCAACAAAAATTCTGCTCTTTTTATGCAATAAAAAAACACCTCACAGATTTCAAAAAGGATTATTCTATACCGGAAAACAGCTGCCTCCCACAAACTCCCTCAATATACTGTTATTTGGTATATTCTCTGAGCTGATACCCAGAAAATAATCCAAAAACTTTAAGAGTCTTTTTGCTTCCTGGTATTCCTTCGCCTCCGGTGGAATTGCAAAAAGCAGCGGTTCAACATAAGGCTTAATTACGCTCAGCTCGTATATCAGTGCAGAATTAAACATGGCATCTGCCTCCTCCTGGTACGGAAAAATATTCTGCTCCTCCCCGCGTCTTACAGAATCCCACATGGCAATAGTAGCCTGGGCGCTGTTACCCCTGGTTCTGGCATCCCTTACAATTCTCCGGATTAGCCGTCCATCTGTAGTGGCAATCCGGTTATGTTCATCTACATTTAACTGGGTAAGGGCACTGATATATATTTTAAACTTGCTGTCGTCCGGCAGCTCTGCCGACATCTTCGGATTCAATCCGTGAATCCCCTCTATCACAAGCACGTCATTTGCCCTCATCTTCATGGTGTTACCCTTATATTCTCTTTTTCCAATCAGGAAATTAAAGGTAGGAACCTGTATTTCCTCTCCCTGCAGCAGACGCATCATATCCTCATTAAATTTCGCCACATCCACCGCTTCTATACACTCAAAATCATATTTTCCATCCGAATCCCTTGGGGTATGCTCCCTGTCCACAAAATAATTATCCAGTGCAATGGGATGAGGTGATAAGCCCATAGCCCGCAGCTGGATGCTCAGTCTGTGGGAAAAAGACGTTTTGCCGGAGGAGCTCGGTCCTGCAATCAGTATAACCTTCTTGTCTTCCCTTTTTATCCGGGATGCAATCTCCGCTACATTTTTTTCCTGTAACGCTTCCTGCACCAGCATTAAATCATTAATCTCACCGTTGGCAATGGCATCGTTCAAGCCCCCCACCGTATCCACATTCAGCATAACGCCCCAGTCGTCAGACTGCTTTAACACGGAAAACAGCTTGCGCTGTGGCTTAAACTCCGGCAAAACTCCCGGATTCTTCCGCTCTGGCATCTGCAGGACAAAGCCTTCCTCACAGGCAATCAATGCAAAGCATTTCAGATAACCGGTGGAAGCAACCATAAAGCCGTAATAATAATCCTCAAAATCGTCCAGACGGTATACATTCGCGTTGGAAGCCCTGCGGTATTTAAACAGCTGTACCTTATCCTTTCTTCCCTGCGCCTCAAAGCGTTTCATCAAATCATGGGAGCGGTAGGTGCTCTTTACAATTGGAATATTCTTATCCACCAGCTCCTTCATTTTCTCTGCCACCTCGTCAAGAAGCTCCTGGTTTACAGCAGCCCCCTTGCTCTCAAGCTCACAGTAAAATCCCTTTCCCAGTGAAAACAGCACCCGGATGCGGCCTGTGGTTCCCCTGGTCTTCAGCACCTCACGGAAGGCTTTCATCATCATTAAAATCATGCTCCGCTTATAGGTATCGTATCCGATTTTATCTGCCGTGGAAACAAAGGAAATGACAGCAGGCTCCTCTATTGTTTTATGTAGTTCCGAAAGATGTCCGTCTACATAGGCGAGTACAATCTCTCCCCTGTCACAGACACCATATTTTTTTGCAATATCCTCTAAAAGAATTCCTTTATTTACCTGATATTCCTTTTCATCAATTGTAATGGTAATCATATATAAATCCCTCCTTCAGCCAGCCTTTCTCTTCTGTATATCACCCTGTATTTTATGATGTTTATGTTAAATCCATCACTTATAATATTTGTACCGGGCAGCCCATATCTGCCTCAACAATTTCGACTGCATGCTCCCCAAAGGTCTCTTTCAGATATTGACTGATATAGGAAATGAAAATGTGCTCCAGACCATAATGGGTTGCATCAATTACCGCCATTCCCATATCCATGGCATCCAGTCCCTCATGATGTCCGTAATCCCCTGTAACATACAGGGAATACCCCTGTTGTTTCACTGTCTTCATCTCACTCTTGCCGGAGCCGGGCATCACTGCAATCCGGTCAAATATCTGCTCTTCTTTTTCTCTGCTCTGGTAAAGCATCACAAAGGGCAGATTAAATGTTTTTTTCACATATTCCGCCGCTTCCTTTGCTGTCATCGGCTTCGGCAGCCTGCCATACCGCCCCATCCCCTCCTGTGTATTTCCACTGTATTCAATGGGACTTACCTCTGAGAGGTTAAGATACTGCCTGCCCGCCGCGAGCTCTGCCATGCCGCCTACCGCATCAAAATTTGTATGCATTGCATAATAACTAATCCGGTTTTCTGCCAGAGTTAACACCTTCTCTGACACAAACTGTTCCTCATTTACCTGCTTTATGGAGGAAAAAATCATCGGATGATGGGTTATCAGCATATCCGCCTTCTGCTTTACTGCATGGGAGACCACCTCCCTGGAGGCATCCAGCGCTATCATAAGCTTATCTACCTCCCGTTCCCGTCTTCCCACCAGCAGCCCCACATTGTCCCAGTCACAGGCATACTGTTTTGGGGAAAGCTGCTCTAACGCATCTATAATCTGTTGACATTTCATTTTGCGTCACCTCTTTATTCTTTCTGTAAGTTTTGTCCTTTTATAAAAACTTCTCATAATTATAGTACCTTTGAAGCGCCCACCTGTTTATCTGAATTGACCGGTTAATATCAGCCGCACGTTTTTTCGTCTGGGCAGGAATCTGTTCTTCTGCTCTGGAAAGATTACAGGAAATTGCTTCATAAATTTTAAGAAGATTTTTCTGTTCCTTTTTTAAATATGCAAACAATACCGGGTCCCGGTGTTCTAAATTATACCTTCCATACTGCCAGTCCGCCTCTGTATACCGCTCCACGTTCCGGGCTTTGTTTTCCACATTCCAGTACTGCATTCCATCCGCTTCCACAAAGGAATCCACAATCTGATTACAGGCTCCCGGCTCCGCCTTCATTACGGTATAGTATTTCCCCTCATCTATCAGCATTTTTTCCTGCACAATATGATATGCATTGCTATGTAAAAATATCCGTACTTCTTTTAAGTCCGACTGCGGCTGTAAAATCAGGTCTGGCTGCTTTTTCTCATAATGCAGTATTTTTTCACCCTTTTCCAGAATACTTTTTACAAGCATGCCTCCCATTCCGGCAACTATAACCGCATCCGTTTCTCCCGGCAGCAGCTTTTCAAGTCCGTCACTTAAACGTAAATCGATTTTTTCCTGAAGTCCTGCCGCCGCCACATTACCTGCAGCAATTCCCAGGGGACCCTGTCTCACATCCATAGCCACAACCTTTTCTGCTATTTTTCTCTCAACCAGCGCAATGGATACATATGCATGGTCACAGCCAATATCTGCAACAGTAAAGGACTGCGGTGAAACCAAATTCACCACAGCCTCCATTCTCTTTGATAACATAACCATTACTCCAGATAATCTCTTAATTTTCTGCTACGGCTCGGATGTCTCAGCTTCCGGAGTGCTTTTGCCTCTATCTGGCGGATACGCTCACGGGTAACATTAAATTCCTTGCCAACCTCTTCTAATGTTCTTGCCCTGCCATCATCCAGTCCGAAGCGAAGCCTTAACACCTTCTGCTCTCTCTCCGTCAGCGTTGATAATACCTCCACCAGCTGCTCCTTCAGCAGTGTAAATGCCGCCGCATCCGCAGGCACCGGTACATTCTCATCCTGGATAAAGTCTCCTAAATGGCTGTCCTCCTCTTCACCTATCGGAGTTTCCAGAGAAACCGGCTCCTGGGAAATCTTCAATATCTCCCTGACACGCTCCACCGGAATATCCATCTCCTCCGCAATTTCCTCCGGGGACGGCTCCCTGCCTAATTCCTGTAAAAGCTGGCGGGATACGCGGATTAATTTATTGATGGTTTCCACCATATGCACCGGTATACGGATGGTTCTCGCCTGGTCTGCAATTGCTCTTGTGATTGCCTGGCGAATCCACCATGTTGCATAGGTGGAAAACTTATAGCCCTTGCGGTAGTCAAACTTTTCCACCGCTTTAATCAGTCCAAGGTTACCCTCCTGAATCAAATCCAGGAAAAGCATTCCACGTCCCACATAACGCTTTGCAATACTCACCACCAAACGGAGATTGGCCTCTGCCAGCTTCTTCTTTGCATAGTCACCCTCATTTACCAGCTCTTCCAGTTCCTTCCTTGTCTCCTCATCCAAATCATCTCCGGCATCCTCTAACTGGGATTTGGCTGCATCACCCGCCTCCATTTTCTGGGCAAGGGTAATTTCCTCCTCCGCACTCAGCAGCGGTACTTTACCGATTTCCTTTAAATACATCCGGACCGGGTCTTCAATGTTGGTTCCCTCCGGAACGGACAAATCAATCTTTTCCACTGCAAGGTCTTCATCATTTTCTACCTCTAACAGGGCATCCTCATCCGGTTCCTCTTCTCCCTCGGAAATCGTCAAAACATCTACTTTGTTTTTCTCAAGGAACTCAAATATCTTCTCCATGAGCTCTGTGGTCAGCTCAATATCCCTGCTTGATGCAAAGCATGCAATAATCTCGGTATCCTCAATCACATTTTTCTTTTTCTTTGCAATCGCCAGCAGTTCTTTTAGCTTCTCCTGAAATTTTGCATCTTCTGTAATGTTTGTTTTTTGTTCTTCCATCATTCCATCCTTCCTTAATTTGACCATATTAAGCCTTTATCTTATATTCCTTACCTAATATCTTATCCATATCCGTTCCTATATATTGAATATTTTTAAATGCGGATAACTATTTTATTTAACTCGCTTTTTTGTTTCAAAAGCTCTCCGGTTTTCACCAAATCACCCTTTGCAGCCTCCATCTGGTGCTGAATGCTGCGCTCTTTTATTTTTCGTACCAGTGCGGTTATGGTTTTGGATTTCTCTTCCGCTGTTACCTCCATGTCGAAGCCCTGCTGCATAATAGCAGATACCTTTTCATGCTCTTCTTTGCTCTGGTAATGATTCATAATAGCAGCAGGTGTGACCTTGCCCTCTTTTTCATACTGGTGGAACAGCTCGGATGCAATATCGTGATAGACCGGTTCAAAGAAATCCTCTGCCGATATCTTGTCCTTCAAAATATCAAACAGGGCATTCTCATTTATAAGCCAGGTTATCAAAAGACGTTCTGCCTTTAACTGTTTCTCTTCCCTCTCCTCCTCAGAGGATTTCCGGGCGGAACGCTCCCTGAATACCGAGGCATCCACCTTAATTGCCCCTGCAATTCCATACTGGGTAACCGCCTCCTTCAGACTGTCCGCATCTATATGGTATTTTTCCGCCACACTGTCAATATAATTTTTCCGTTCCAGCGGCTCCATGATAATGGAAAGCCTTTTTGCCGCCTCCTTCTGAAACTGCGTTCGTTCCTGAGGGTCTTCCTGATTATAATTATGTGCTAATTTTTCAATTTCAAACATTGTACCGCTTTGTGCCTGTTCAATGCGTCTCTCAAACTCCTCAGTTCCCTCCGCCTGAATCAGCTCATCCGGATCCTTATAGGGCTGTAGGGATATCACCCTCGCCGGTATTTCAAATTCCCGCATAATCTCAAGTGCACGAAGTGCTGCTTTTGTTCCCGCCTCATCACTGTCATAGGCAAGATATACCCGGTCAGTATAGCGTTTAATCAGATTAACCTGTCCCACCGTCAGCGCCGTCCCAAGAGATGCCACCGCATTGTCAAACCCTGCCTGGTGCATGGATATGACATCCATATACCCCTCGCAGAAAATAATCCCGGTTCTTCTGCTTTTTTTCGCAAGATTGAGACCATAAAGATTACGGCTTTTATCAAAAACCGGTGTATCCTGGCTATTGATATATTTGGGTTTCGCGTCTCCCATAACCCTGCCACCAAAACCGATTACCCGGTTGTTCGCATCAATTATAGGATACATAACCCGGTTCCAGAACCGGTCAGATACCCCCTGCTTCTCATCAAATTTCACAAGACCGGAATCCTTTAATTCCTCGTCCTTATAACCCTTACTTCTCAAATATTTATACAGGTCATCCCGGTACACATCTGAAAATCCCAGACCAAATTTTGTAATGGTCTCATCTGTCAGTCCTCTCTTTTTCAGATATTCCATGGCATGAGCTCCATGCTCTGTCTTTAACAGGTAGTGAAAATATCCGGCAGCCAGTTTATTCATATCCTTTATTCTGGTTCGTGCATCAGCCTGGCGCTTTGCCTCCGGCGTCATGCTTTGCTCCGGAAGCTGGATTCCTGCCCGTTGTGCCAGCTCCTCTACCGCCTCAGGGAAGGAAAAATTCTCATGCTCCATTAAAAAAGTATACACATTGCCGC
>JAXVOW010000160.1:0-37735 GCA_037301995.1 bacterium
GGATAAACGCTGAAGGCATCTAAGCGTGAAGCCCCCCTCAAGATGAGATATCCCTGACAAAAGTCAATAAGACCCCTTGAAGACGACGAGGTAGATAGGCCTGAGGTGGAAGTACGGCAACGTATGGAGCTGACAGGTACTAATCGGTCGAAGGCTTAACTTGGTAAAGATAAGTTTAAGAGATGGAAGGCAGTCTTTGTATGGAGTTCTGAAGGTACAGGAGAATGTACCGGAAGAAAAAGCCTTAAGAAGGCAGGATAATCCCTGATAGCTCAATGGTAGAGCACACGGCTGTTAACCGTGGTGTTGTAGGTTCGAGCCCTACTCGGGGAGTTTTTTATAATAATTAATTTTTTTAGGCATGAAATATAATTGCCTGCATATAATGAAATATATACGGCGCCATAGCCAAGTGGTAAGGCAGAGGTCTGCAACACCTTTATCACCAGTTCAAATCTGGTTGGCGCCTTTATCAAAAATATAATGAAATTAAAAAATCCTTGAAAACATTTTGTTTTCAAGGATTTTTCTTTTAAAACCGAACAAACTAATAGGAAAAGATTTGTTTGGAGGTTTATCATGAATGAACGGGTTACAAATACCAGAAACACCTTAAAAAAGCTTCTGGTTATCCTCTTAGGCACTTGTATATATTCTGCAGGTATTGGACTGTTTCTTGACCCAAATGAGCTTGCACCCGGAGGAGTTGTTGGACTTGCAGTTGTTGCAAGTCATTCTATTGGTGGAGAAACCGGAACGTGGTATTTCCTTTTAAATGTTCCGATTATCTTACTGGGCTGGTGGAAGTTTGGTGGAAAGTTTATTATCTATAGTTTTTATGCCATTGCCCTAAATTCTGTTTTCACAAATATTTTCAGTATGTTTCCTAAAATTACAGATAATCTGTTACTGGCGGCCATCGCAGGCAGTATAATGGTAGGAACAGGAATTGGACTTGTGCTTCGGATTGGTTCTACAACCGGAGGTATGGATATTATAATAAAGCTTTTGAGAAGAAGGTTTCCAGCTATAAAAACGAGCACTTTCTTTATTACAATTGATATTTTAATTGTAACAATATCCGGATTTGTCTTTAAGGATTTTGATATTGCAATGTATGCTTTTATAACGGTGGTGTTAAATGGACGTGTAATGGATTATATTTTGTATGGAAAGGATGAGGCAAGGCTTATTTATATTGTATCAGATAAGACGGAACTATTACTTGGCCGCATATTGCAGGAATTGGAAATTGGCGCTACCATACTTACGGGTAAAGGCGCATATAGTAACCACGATAAACAGATTATTATGTGTGTCGTAAAAAAGCGAGGTACGGCGAAGCTTCACGAAATTGTAAAACAGGAGGATAATCATGCATTTATGATTATTACCAGTGCCAGTGAAATTTATGGCGAGGGATATAAAAATATTTTAATGGATAGAGTTTAAAGATAAGAAAAGATGGAAAAACAGGGAATGAAGGAAGATGATGGGAAATGTACGAATCATTTTGCATTTTATCACTATGTTTGATATAATAAATTGGATTATATTTATTTGCAGGAAAGGCACTGGTTATGGAACAACCAATACTGGGCGGATTAATTGCATATAATACGAAGGGTTCTTATCCATGGCATATGCCGGGGCATAAGAGACGGCTGAATACTATTTTTCCGGATTATGTTGAAAATCCTTTTTCAATTGATGTAACCGAGGTAGGAGATTTGGACGAATTTCATTGTCCGGGTGGTATTATTAAAGAAGCTTTTGATAAGGCAGCTGATATATATGGCTCCAGTCAAAGCTATTATCTGGTAAATGGCTCCACATGTGGCATATTGGCTGCCATATCCGCGGTTTGCAGACCTGGAGATACCTTGATTGTAGCGAGAAATTGTCACAAATCCGTTTATCATGCTATCCGCTTACTGAAATTGAAGCCTGTATTTATCATGCCGGAATGGAATGACAAATTTGGAATGTTTGGCGGTGTGTCGGTAGATAATATAAAAAAGGCAATAAAAGAGCATTCAGGAGCAAAAGCAGTTATTCTTGTATCTCCAACCTATGAAGGTGTAGTCAGTGATATAGAAAAAATAGCAAAAGCAGCACATAAGGCAAAAATGCCTTTGCTTGTGGATGAGGCACATGGAGCCCATTTTGAATATATGGCAAATGTAAATGAAACTATTTCTACTACCAATTATAAAAAGGTTCCTGACCCGGCAATTCGTCTTGGTGCAGATATTGTAGTGGAGAGTCTTCATAAGACATTGCCGGCAATGACTCAGTGTGCAATACTGCATATTAAGAGTGATATTGTAAACAGGGAACGGCTGGAGGAATTTTTATCTATATATCAGAGTTCTTCTCCATCCTATGTATTTATGGCGGCAATCGAAGGCTGTATTGAGAAAATGGACCATGAGCGGGATGGTCTGTTTATTGTCTATAAGCAGTTATTGGCGGAATACCGGAAGAAATTTGAACAGCTTTCTTACATCCATTTGGTGGGAGAAAATGATTTTAAAAAGCATAGTATTTATGGTTATGACGATGGCAAGCTGGTATTTTCTGTAAAAAACTGTGGTATAAAAAAAGAGGGACATATTCAGCCATTAAATGGCGTTATGCTTGGAAATATACTGGCAGAAGAGTACGGACAGATGATGGAAATGGCAGGTGAAAATTATGTGCTTGCCATGACCTCTGTTGCAGATTCCAGGGAGGCATTTGAGGCACTTTATCAGGCATTAGAGACGATAGATGGACAGCTAATTGATTTAACGGAAACAGCCGATATTTATAATGAGGAAACGATAAATTATGCAAGACTTCCGGAGCGCAGGATGAACATAGCTGAAGCGAGAGAAAGCAGTCATTCAGAAATCCCGCTTATGGAGGCGGCTGGTCGTGTCAGTGGAGAGTATGTCTATATCTATCCACCAGGTATTCCCATTGTTGCGCCGGGAGAGATGTTTTCAAGAGAGATAGTAAGGGAGCTTCAAGCTGCAGTAGAGCAGGGACTCAATGTTAAGGGAGTATGTATTGGTAAGGAGAACCAATTAATGGTTACGGTAATTCGGGAAAACAGATGGTTATCCCGGAGAAAGAAATTTAACGACAGATAGAAAAAACTGCTGGATAATTAAAACAGGCGGATAAAAAACAAAAAGGATAGGGGAAAGCTTGTGGAAGGAATATTTATTACAATGGAAGGACCGGATGGTTCTGGTAAAACAACGCAGATTGATTTGTTGAAAAAATACCTGGAAAGCAGGGGATATGATATTGTGATTGCCAGAGAGCCGGGAGGTACCGTAATTGGAGAGGCAATACGCAAAATTATTTTAAATAAAGAGTATCAGGAAATGAGCCATATGACAGAGCTTCTTCTCTATGCCGCTGCCCGGGCACAGCTTGTAAATCAGGTAATCCGTCCGGCACTGTCGGAGGGAAAGGCAGTTATCTGTGACCGTTTTGTGGAGTCCTCTGCGGTTTATCAGGGAATTGGAAGAGGTCTTGGTGTGGAAACCGTATATGAGGTTAACAATTATGCTCTGGGAGATGTGAGTCCGAAGCTTACTATTTTTATGGATTTGGATGCCAAGGAAGGGATTAAGCGAAAAGAGCACCAGGCAGAGTTAGACCGTATGGAGATGGAGGATTTGAGTTTTCATAATAGAGTGGTGGAGGGATACCGGCAGCTGGCTCAGCTTTGGCCGGAACGTATTTTTTCAATCGATGCCACATTGTCAATTGAAGAAATACATAGTATGATTGTACAGGAAGTAGAAAAGCGTTTTTTTGATGCATAATGTAATGATATCATCAGGGGATAGAAAGGGGAGATAACCGTGGATATGAGAATTAACCAGCTGACAGGGCAGGCACCGGTGGAAGCACAGACTCAGACAACAAAAAGTGACGACAGCTTTAAATTCACTTTAGTCAGCCACATTGAAAATAATGAATTACAGGAAAAACTCTC
Organism: bacterium; assembly: GCA_037301995.1. Classification (GTDB taxonomy): domain Bacteria; phylum Bacillota; class Clostridia; order Lachnospirales; family Lachnospiraceae; genus CAG-590. The sequence continues at coordinate 3,998 of JAXVOW010000160.1, forward strand.
CAATCTGATGAAGGATATTGAGGAACAGGGGAGCAAGATTGCGAAGCATATGGATATCCGGGATATGAAACGTTACCGGAATCTTGTAAAAGAGTTTATGAATGAGGTGGCGGCGAACTCCCATGCATTTTCCAGAGAGAATTTTTTAGACCGCCGGGGCAGGCACCGGGTGTACGGAATTGTTAAGGAAGTGGATAAGTCATTAGATGATTTGGCACAGGAATTACTAAAGGATGAGAAGGATAATTTAGCCATTCTAAATAAAATAGATGATATACGTGGAATGTTACTGGATATTTCCACCTGATTCGGACAGAGAAAGGATAAAGGATATGGCAAATTTTAGTGATATTATCGGACATGAGGATATTGTGAAGCATTTCAAGAGCAGTATTGAGCTTTCCAAAGTATCCCATGCATATATATTAAATGGTGAAAAGGGTGTGGGGAAAAAGACATTGGCATCTGTTGTGGCAAAATCACTGCAATGCGAAAGCGGTGAGCCGGACCCATGTGGCAAGTGTAAATCCTGTCTCCAGGCAGAGACCGGTAACCAGCCTGATATTATCTGGGTAAAACACGAAAAGCCGAATGTTATTTCCGTGGATGAAATCCGAACCCAGATTGTAAATGATATTGATTTGAAGCCATACAGCAGCAGATACAAAATCTATATTGTACCGGATTCCCAGATGATGAACCAGCAGGCGCAAAATGCGCTGTTAAAGACATTGGAGGAACCGCCGGAGTATGCAATTATTATGCTTCTTACCAATAACGTTGATAAGTTTCTGCCAACAATTTTAAGCAGATGTATTGTACTTAATTTTAAACCGGTGGAACCTCTTCATATGATGGAATATCTGGTATCGAATATAGGTGTAGACCAGGAAAAGGCAAGATTTTGTACGGATTTTGCCCAGGGTAACCTCGGCAAGGCGGTACGGCTTGCCATTTCACCGGATTATAATGAAATCAGGGAAGACAGTATCCGTCTGCTTAGGAGAATCTCCGATATGGAAATGGATGAGATTATTCAGGCGGTTAAAAACATGGGAAAATATAAGTTGGACATTACAGATTATATAGATATCATGACTATGTGGTTTCGGGATATCCTGATGGTGAAGATATCAAATTCACCAAATAAGATAATATTTAAGCATGAGTTTTCAATTATGAAGAAACAAGCCAGCAGAATGTCCTATGAAGGAATTGAGAAGATTTTAGAGGCAATGGATAAGCTGAAGGTTCGGTTAGAGGCCAATGTGAACTTTGATATTGCTATGGAGCTGATGCTGCTTACAATAAAGGAGAATATGGAATGATAGAGGTAATAGGTGTACGGTTCAGACCGAATGGCAAAATATATTTTTTTGCACCCAATGGTATTGAGCTGGAAGTAGGAGATGCAGTGATTGTAGAAACTGCAAGAGGAGTGGAATACGGTAAAGTAGTACTGGGAAAAAGAGAGATTGAAGAGGGAAATATTACATCTACTTTAAAACCGGTTATCCGTAAGGCTACTCCGGAGGATGACAAAAAGAACGAGGCAAACAAGGCAAAATGTAAGAGTGCATTTGATATCTGTTTAGAGAAGATTGCAAAGCATGGTCTTGAGATGAAACTGATTGATGTGGAATATACCTTTGATAACAATAAGGTACTGTTCTATTTTACCGCAGATGGAAGAATTGATTTCAGGGAGCTTGTAAAGGATTTGGCTTCTGTATTTAAGACAAGAATTGAGCTTCGGCAGATTGGCGTCAGGGATGAAACAAAAATTTTAGGAGGAATTGGTATCTGTGGAAGAGAGTTATGCTGCCATAAGCACTTATCCGATTTTGTTCCCGTATCCATTAAGATGGCAAAGGAGCAGAACCTGTCGCTGAATCCAACCAAGATATCAGGTGTTTGCGGACGTTTAATGTGTTGTCTGAAAAATGAGCAGGAAACCTATGAATATCTGAATGATAAGCTTCCTAATGTGGGAGATTTTGTCAGGACAATAGATGGGTTTAAGGGTGAGGTAAACAGTGTGAGTGTGCTTCGCCAGAAGGTAAAGGTTATTGTGGAGCTGGAAAACGGGGATAAGGAAATCCGGGAATACAAGACGGATGAACTGAAGTTTAAGCCAAAGAAACGCCGCAGTAACGAAAAGGTAAATGATGAAGAATTGAAGGCACTGGAAGCGTTGGAGAAGCAGGAAAGTGGTTCTAAAATTGATTAGAGAAATGTCTGAGGCAGGGACATGGGAGTAAAATAATGATTTTGGAAGATGAGCGTTTAGATGATTTGCAATGTAAAGGATACCAGCTGATTCAAAAGCCGAAGGGCTTCTGCTTCGGTGTGGATGCGGTGTTATTATCGGACTATGCAAAGGTGAAAAAGGGGCAGCGGGTGTTGGATTTGTGTACGGGAAGCGGCGTAATTCCCATTTTACTGGCAGCCAAGACAGAGGGGGATGAATTTTGCGGTCTGGAGCTCCAGCCGGAATATGCGGACATGGCAGGCAGAAGCGTTTTATGGAATCATTTAGAGGATAAAGTAAATATTATTTGTGGAGATGTAAAGGATATAAAGAAGCTGTTTTCCCCAGCTTCTTTTCCTGTTGTTACGGTGAATCCGCCTTATATGACAGAGAATCACGGTCTAACGAACCTCTATGAGCCGAAAACCATAGCCAGACATGAGGTAGCCCTTTCTTTAGAGGACGTGGTTGCCGCCGCCAGTTATGTGTTACCGGAAAGCGGAAATTTTTTTATGATACATAAGCCATTCCGCCTGGCAGAGATATTCAGGGTGATGAAGGAATACCGTATTGAGCCAAAGAGAATCCGGTTTGTTCACCCCTATGTGGAGAAAGAGCCCACCATGGTGCTGATTGAGGGCTTAAAGGGAGGCAGGGAAAGAGTTATAATTGAACCTCCGCTTATAATGTACAGGGAACAAAATATATACAGTGATGAAATATATAGAATTTATGGGAAAAAGACATTATAAAAGAGATGAGGAAGGTATATTATGGCAGGAATGTTATATATATGTGCGACACCCATAGGAAATCTGGAGGATATTACTCTGCGCACACTGCGGGTTTTAAAAGATGTAGATTTGATTGCGGCTGAGGATACGAGACATAGCATTAAGCTTTTGAATCATTTTGAGATTAAAACCCCCATGACCAGCTATCACGAGTATAATAAGTATGACAAGGCGAAGGTGTTGGTAAAAAAGATGGAAGAGGGAATAAATGTTGCCCTCATTACGGATGCGGGAACACCGGCAATTTCTGACCCTGGTGAGGAGCTGGTGAAGCAGTGCCATGAGGCGGGAATTGAGGTGACCTCTCTACCGGGACCATCTGCCTTTGTTACGGCCCTTACGATTTCCGGAAAGGGTACAAGAAGGTTTTGCTTCGAGGCATTTCTCCCTTATGATAAAAAGGAACGGGAAATGGTATTAGAAGAGTTAAAGATTGAGACCCGGACAATTATTGTATATGAAGCGCCCCATAAATTAAAGAAAACATTAAAGGAGCTCTATGATGTATTGGGAGACCGGCAGATTTCGTTATGCAGGGAGCTTACCAAAAAGCATGAGACGAATTTCCGCACAACGCTTTCGGAGGCTATTGCATATTATGAAATGCAGGAGCCTAAGGGAGAGTTTGTGCTGGTAATAGAGGGTGCAGACCGGCAGCAATTAAAATCAGAAGAAATGCAGGAATTTTTATCCATGAGCATACCGGACCATGTCAAATATTATATAGAACAGGGACTGGATAAAAAAGAAGCCATGAAACGGACAGCAAAAGACAGGGGAGTCGGAAAGAGAGAAATTTATCAGGTATTACTGGAAGAAGAAAAAGGGCAGTAGCTGCCCTTTTCGTATTTGTGCTTAAAGCTCCTGTAGTGTTTTTTGCAGCTTTCGTATCTCATCCTGCTGATGGTTTAGAAACTGTTGGACATCAGTGAGAACATTGGCAGTTTTTTCAATATATGGACGGTGCAGACTGTCCTGCAGTAAATAATCTACGGAGACATCAAGGGTGTTAGAGATTTCAACCAGCAAATCCACACTGGGATGTGCATTGCCACGTTCCACATTTCCTATGTGCTGCTGGGAAAAGTGGAGTTCCTTTGCCATCTGTTGTTGTGTAAAGTTTTGATGATTCCGAACTTCCTGGATTCGCTGCCCCAATTGTATATAATCCATACTTCCTCCTATGTATACTAAATGTTAATACTGAATTTATTTTATCAAAGCAGATGAAAGTGAAGAGTAAGTTAGTATAAGTATCATCTACTTTGTTACAAGTAATGTTAACATACAGTTAAACAAAATGAAACAAGATTCCTTGTATATCAGAAAAAAATTAGAAATTCCTGGTGATATGGAAAATCACGAAAATTAAATGGTTATATTTATGTGGGAAAAAAGACAAATTAAGTGTAAATAAAAAATGAATTTTTTGTTAACTTGTCAGAGATTCGTTGACTTTAAAAAGTATTCATGCTAGTTTATAGGCAAATAGAGGGAATGTTAATTACTGGTTATGGTTGTATGAAGAGGTATATATTTTGTATTGAGATATTTATAATAGAAAGGAAGGAGGAGATATCAATGAAGGCAACAGGAATTGTAAGAAATCTGGATAGTTTAGGTCGTGTGACTTTACCTATAGAATTGAGGCGGAACCTGAATATTGATATTAAGGATCCGGTTGAGATTTTTGTAGATGGAGACAGCATTGTACTGAAGAAATATGAGCCAGCTGACATTTTCACGGGAAATAAGGATAATTTGCTTGAATACCAGGGAAAAATGATAAGCAGGGAAACCATTAAAGAGCTGGCAAAGTTGGCGGGGATATAATACATAAAACTTGTTTTATAATGTACATAATTTCGCCTGTATAAAGAGGTGAAATTATGTGCTTTGTTGAATAGAATACAATGAAGATGAAGGGGAGTAGGTTATTATAGAAATAATCTGCTCTTTTGTGTATTTTACACAAAAAAAACAGTAAATTTCCATAAATTAGAACGATAAGAATTATTACTATTTCTTGATTATTTTCCGATATTATGTATACTAGAATATAGAAGAAGGAATAAGGATAAAGATAGCTTTATAGCTATAGCGGATAGAAATGCAGGTGGTGAGAACGTGCGAAATTATTATATTTGCAAATATTATTTTAATGCTAGTCATAGTTTTCAAAATAATAGGGAGCTGGCACATTCTCATACGTTTACAATTGTCTTGTATGTTGGAAAAAGAAGGCTGCAGGATGAAACAGATGTAAAGATAGTAGACCAGCAGGTAAGGCAGTATTTGGAGCGGTACGAGGGAAGATATTTAAATGATTTAGATGAGTTTATTGGTACAGATGCCAGCATAGAAGCCATAGGGGATACCTTTTATGAGGCGTTGAAGGTACTGCTGAGAGGAACCGCATTTTCTCTTTACCAGCTGGATATATCGGATAATCCATTATCTGTATATCAGGTGGCAGACCGTATTTTGCTTCCTATTCAAAATATGGAAAATAGTAAAGAAAATTATGAGGCGATTCTGGAACAAAGGAAAAGACTGAACGATTTACAAAAGAGAGGATGATGTTCATGAACCGAGTTGGAATAAGTGGCTGGCAAAAAGTAGAACAGGGGCAAGGGAATTACTTCCATATAAGAAAGTGGCTGGCAATACTCTGTGTATTTGTAATGGTGTTACAGTTTGGCAGTATAACAGCATATGCCGCATCTATTGACGGAGAAAAGGGAACATTAAAGATTTCCTCGGATTCGTCCTATTTGTATTTCAGCTATGAAGGTGAATGGTCAAACTATTTGTCTGAGCAGATACAGGTATCAACGGATGGTGGGGATAGCTTAGGTCCTTTAAGTGCCATTTCCCTTAATCAAAATAATGATGGAGACAGTGATAGCCTGACAGTTCGCAATGGGTGGAGCAGTTCAATTGCAGGTGCCAGTGGCAGCGTAACGAATAGTGATAAAAAAGAAAATTATGGATATAAGAATATGAAATGGAATATACAGGTTCCCATTGCTGCTTATGAGGAATATTCCTTTTCCAGCATGACATTTACCTGGAATGGAAAATCCGTAGTTCTTCCTGTGGAAAATGGAGAAAAAACAACAGAGGAAGCGGCTGATGAAGAGATGAATAATACAGCGGAGCAAGTCACAGAAGCATCTACAGAGGAAAATGAGAAGCAAACGACATCAGAGGCAGAGGATATAGAGAAAGAGACTACAGAAAAGTTTACAGAGGATAGCGGACAGGACACATCGGAGAGCAAGACATCGGAGAGTGATATTATTGTTTCCGGTGGAGTTCAGATAGATGGTTTGTATGATGACTGGAAAGATATACCAAGCACCAATATTACATATGATAGTAATAATGCAGATTGTGTGCACTATGGACAGATGTATACGGATGGTACATATATTTATGCCCATTTCCAGACAAATGCTTTATATACAAATCCGATGCAGATTCATTTGTGGTATCTTACTATCAATGGACAACAGTTTGCTCTGCAGATACGTCCGGAAAGCAATGGTTCAATTGATTGGGGCACACAGATTCCTTCCAGTGAGGGAACTCACACAAATCTGAAGGTATTTATTGGTTATGGTTCCAATAACGAATGTGACAGTAATGTGGTATTTACAATCTATGACGAAAACCATGCACCGGATACTCCGGGAGATGATATTGAATTTTCCTTCAGCATGGAGCGATTATCTGAGCTTACCGGTATTCCTGTAGATCAGATGGGAACCATTACCCTGACGAATCCGAATCTTGGCGGAGAGGGAGTGACAATTGCCGGTTCTTCCACGGGTCCTGTGATTGGTGTGGTAGCAGCATTTATATTGGTGGCAGCATTTTTAAGAAAGAGGAGTCATTCAAAGCGAAAAGCTCTATAGGATGGTGAATTATATTATGAACTGGCTGGTTTTTCTTATACTAATTGTATGGATATATATGCTTTTTACCATGAAACGTGCCGATATGGGAGTCTGGTACTTTATGTTTGGAAGTGTGGGTTTCTTTGTATTTGCAATGATAATAATTGAGCCCTTTATTGTTGAGCCGCTTGAAAAAGCGGTAGCAGCATCTGCCGGTTTGTTCGGAGAATTAACAGGCATATATGATTCCTATTTTCAGCAGGGTATTTTGTTTATTGAGAGTGGTACGGAAAGTCTTTCCCTTTATATTGATTTTGAGTGTTCCGGGGTGATTGAAATACTTGCATTTTTAGCCCTGTTATGGTTTTTTCCTGTGTATGAGGTTTATGAGAGAGTGGTAGTCAGTACGGTGGGTATTTTTGCCATCTATATTGCCAATGTGGCACGTATTTTTTTAATCTGCCTGTTGATACACTGGTTTGGAAATGACATGTATTTCTTTGCACATACTATTTTTGCAAGAATTTTTTTCTATGCATGTACGGTAATTTTATATTTTTATGTTTTTACGAAACCGCAGATTGTACGTCAGAAGGTTGGTGCTTTTCATTATGACCGCAATTAAAGAATTTTTTATGTCCTCCATTGTGTTCTGGATTGCATGGATTGTAATTCCGCTCATTATGGAGGTCATTCCAACAATAGGAGATTTTTTTATCCTGTTAAAGAGGAGATTTGTTAAAAGAAAATATGACACAGTGGAATTCTTACCGGAAATAACATTGATTATACCGGTATATAATTCGGAGGGGACATTGTATGAGTGCATTCGTTCCGTGTATGAATCAGATTATCCGAATCATTTAATTTACATTATGCTTGTAAATAACATGACGAAGGATGAAAGCTTTAATGTGTTTTGTAAATGCCAGCAGGACTTTCCGGAGCTGATGATAAACTGGATGAATGCAAAGCAGGGAAAGTCAAAAGCTCTTAATATGGCACTATTTAACAGTACAGGAAAATATATTATGCATATTGACAGTGATGGGGTATTGGAGCCCTCTGCTCTTCGGAATATGGTTGAGATGTTTGAAAATGAGGATGATGTACATTGCATTACAGGAACAATTTTGACCAATCCGAAGTTGATTGATGAGACAAAGAATCCATTTATGAGGTTATTTCAGAAGCTGGAGTTTGGTGAATATTGTCAGGCATTTCTGGCAGGACGGAATTTTCAGTCAGAGCTTAACAGTATTTTTACTCTTTCCGGTGCTTTCTCTGCATTTCGGAAATCTGCTATATTAAAATCACAGTTATATAATACGGATACGGTTTGTGAGGATACCCATGTTACTTTTCAGATTCGTGACATGATGGGTAAACGGGTTGCACTTTGTTCCAACGCCATATTTTTTGTAGACCCGATAGAGAGTGTGAATAAGCTTTACGTCCAGAGGCAGAGATGGCAGAGTGGAGAGTTAGAGGTTATGCATATGTTTATGGGTAAGAGGCTGAATGCTGCACGAGGTTTTCTTTCGGATTTTGTGGTAAGGGTGCTTATGTACGATCATACCTTTGCATTTCCGAGAATGATATGGTATTTTGCAATCATCTGTCTGGCATTTATCAACTATCCTATGAAGCTGATTGTGGAATCTGTTCTTTTTATGTATCTGCTTTACAGTATTGCCAATGCATTGCTCTATATCTGCATTAATCTATTTCTGAAGGAGTTTAAAGAGCTTAGAAGATATTATGCCAGAAAATGGTACATTATATTTTTACTGCCCTTTTTTAATTTTATTGTATTCTGGTTTCGTTTTGCAGGAATTATTAATTCCATTAAAGGAACCCAGACATGGAAGGTACGGAATGTGAAAGAAGAGTGGCAGTCCTTCGCAGAAGTGATGAAAAAGGATTTTGCAGGCTGGAACAGGATTATAGTTAAAATACAGAATGAGGTAAATGAAAATGAAGAAGCATAAGGAACAGGGAAATATAAAAAAAATATTTACTTCTATTCATTACAGAATGTTTTCCATAAGTTTTTCTGTTTTTATTTTTATTATGGTTGTGGTAGCTGCTCTTGCTGTGGAGCTATATGAAAATCAGGAAAATTATATTAAAATGTACCAGAACCAGCAGCAGCTATTTGTAAACCAGCTGAAAATCAGTTTTTCACAGATGTATCAGGATGGAAAAACGGATACAGATGTTATAGAGTATCTGACAAAGAATGTAGAAGCCTCGGGCAGTCGTTTTTTTGTATATACAAAGGGAAATGAGGTATTGTTTGCTAAAAATGATATCACAACCAAAGGATTAGGAAGTCTTTCAGAGAAAAGTGCATTTTATAAAAGTATTGAAAATCAGGACACTACTATTCAAAAAGCAGGTTTTTCTGTAGAGGGGCAGTTTTATGAAATTGCTGTTATATCTGACATTTATACCATTAAGGTAGATGGGAGTTTAATAAAACATCACTATTATATTCTGCTGGCAGTAGGGGTTATGAGCCTTGTGCTGATTAGTCTGCTGGTAACACTGTTAGGTTCATGGAACCGTACCCAGAAAAAGCTGGAGGGAACGGAAAAGGAGTTGGATATCCGCAACGAGAAAATGGAAATATTTTCTCAGGAAACAGGAGCACATGTTGGTGATAAGACAGATATGTTAGCAGGAGAAGGAGAAACCGGGATTATCCAGTCCCAGGAGACAGAATTTTATAATATCTATACGATTAGGATGCTGTTAGAAAAGTCAGAGGATGCACAGCTGAAACCGCTTCAGATGATTTTCTTAAATCTGGTAATGGAAAACCGATATTTTACCAAGGATGAGATTTTTGGAGCCATGAAACAAATTCAGAAGAATTTAAATAAGGTAGAGGTAATGGGGGAGATAAGGAAGGGACAATTTGTCATACTTGCCTATCGAACCTCGCTGGAGCAGGCAAAGAAACGCATGGAATCCATCGAGGATATTTGTAAGAAAATAGAGACACAAAATGGTATTAAGATAAGATGCAGGCTGGTGGAGGAGAGCTTGGAAAAAGCGGTTAAGCGGTTTGAAGCTGCTTGTAGATGAGAATTTGTAAAAGGGGAATAGAAGAATATGCGCTATCAACAGTACAAATTTAAGTTTTATTTAAATGCGAGACATGCAATCTATATTGATGGAAAATTAGGGGAAATTCATCCTCACACATGGGAAATTATCCTGCATGTTGTAAAGGGAAAGGAACAGTTTGTGCAGTTTAATACCTTAGAAAAGACGGTAGAGCAGTTTATGGAGCCATACCAGAACCAGCTGTTAAATGAGGTACATCCCTTTGATATGATTAATCCAACCTTAGAGAATTGTGCCCATTATTTTAAGGACAGGCTTCTGGAGCTTTTAAACCATGACGGATGGATATTCTTAATGATGGAGATGAGCGAAAGCCCTGCCCGTTCTTATGTGATTAGTATGGTGGATGAACAGGAGATGGGAAAGGATCAGGCGCTCAATACACTTACTGACTTTATATTGGATGATATTAAAAATGCTTCTTTGATGGATTAAGCGGACGCTTTGAACAAAATAGCAGACCCAAACTCGATATGCTTTCATCACAACCTAAAAGTGATAGTGAAATCTTGTTTCCCTTCCCCGCGGCAAGAATTAGGGAAGGATATACAAAAATTTAGAAGGAAGAGAAGTATGGAACAGGAAAAGAGAAGAAACAGGATAAAAAATTTAATAGGAATTTTTGTATTATTAATGGGTGCTGTTTTGCTGACAAGCTTTTTGTATGTAATAAAAATGCAGCCTTCAGGAGGAGATATCTGGGGACATCTATACAAGTCTCAGGTAATGTATGAAAGTATTGGAGAGGGAAACTGGTACCCTCTTTTTGATTTGAAATGGTATAATGGAATTCAGTTATATCGCTATTGGGCACCATTTTCTTATTACCTGATGTCGGGCCTTTTGTGGTTTACAGACGGCAATCTGTCAGGTGCATATTATCTGCTGTCAGGTGTTGTCTTTTTCTTTGGTGGTCTGCCATGGGTAATTTGGGGAAATATAGAAAAAAGAAGAGTTTTGGGAACGCTTTTTGGAATACTCTGGTTTTTTATGCCGGAGACAGTCCGAATTTATTTTTGTGCAGGCAATCTGCCACAAATGGTAACGACAGCCATTGTACCGTATATCATATTATTCCTTTGGCTGTTTATCCGGAAAAAGCAGAACAGGGCGGCAATTGGATTATATGCAGGCATGCTGTTGTTGTCTCTTACCCATTTAATGGTAACTGCAATCATGGGATTATCTGCATTTATTTATCTTGTTATAGATGAGTTTCAAAACAAGGGCTGGAAGCGTAAATTTCAGGCTCTGCTTATCATGGTCACAGGGATTATGACCGCAGGAATCTGGGTGGTTCCGTCTCTTAAGGGAGGAATGGTAACTGCTGAGCAGGGTGGGGACAGTGTTATGTCCACCCTGATTTATCCGTTATCTACTTCTTTAAATCCCTTTAACCGGTTGTGGGGAGAACGGGATACCTTTTACTTTGGACTTGGAGTTGTCATTCTTTCTATTCTTGGCATAATGCTTGCAAAGGGACACAAAAAAGCGGGTTTTGTTTTTCTGTTGGTTATTCTTGTGTTTACGACACCGGCAACCTATAACATACTAAGCAAGCTGCCATTTAGCCAATTATTCTGGATGACACGTTTTATGCCGATGGTATATGGCTTTTTCTTCTGCTCCATGCTGGAGTGGACAACGCTTAAGAATAAATACTGTGCGATTGCCGTGGGAATTTTATTGCTTGACTTAGGACCTTCCTTTATTTTGCCGCAGTTTAGCGTGATTACCCCTGAGGCAACCATTTCGGATGTAGAACAGCTGCGAGAAATTACCAGCCAGCGGGCAGCAATTGTGGATATCAGCTCTTATGGCTCCTATCCTGCTTATGGAATCTGTGGCGATGATGGTGTAAATTATACCTATGGCTGGTCCTGGCAGGGTGCAGCTACCGGAGATAACATTGTATTATTAAATGAAGCACTGGAGAAAGAAAATTATCTTTTTTTGTTCGACCGCTGCCTGGAGCTTGGAAATGATACCGTACTGATTCGGAAAATCCATCTGGGCAGAAATGGTGCTTCAAAGGAAGAAATGGAGGAGGCAGCGGGACAGAGCGGTTATGTTCTGGTTAAGGAAACAGGGGGAGCATACCTTTTTAAAAGAGAAACACCGGAACAGTTCGGTGTGATAAGTGAGTATCAGGGGATTGTCATTGGAAAATATGCGAATGCGATGACAACGACTTATCCATGCTTTGAGGCGGGAGCTTCTGAGCAGATTGATGCGTATAGTTTTGAGGATTTAAAGGATTACCGGGTTATTTTCCTAAGTGGATTTACCTATAAGGATAAAAATAAGGCAGAGGCCCTGTTAATGAAGCTGGCAGAAAATAATGTCAGGATAGTAATAGATACGACTCACTTACCTTCTGACAGCAGAACAAAACAGGAGACTTTCTTAGATGTGACAAACCAGCAAGTTCATTTTCAAAACCGGTATCCGGAGTTATATTATAATGGACAGGTTTTATATGCAGATAATTTTACAGAGGAAGATTCAAATTTTAGTACAGGATATATTGCAAGTGTTGACCATGTACTTGGAAGCTTTTATATGGGGAGCAAAGAGTTAACTTTTCTGGGATATAATGAGGACAACCCTAACATTTATTTTCTTGGCATTAACCTGATGTATCATGCAACTGTGACTGGCGACCAGGCGGTATTAGAGATGTTGAATGAGGTGCTGGGAGTTTCCAATGAACAGCTTCCGGTAAGGGAATTAATACCAATGAAAATAGAGCTGGAAGGAAATGTGCTTTGGATTCAGGTAGAGGATAATAGTAAAAATAAGGGGAATGATACCGTTACAGAAGAGAGAACAACAGTAAACGGATATAATATAAACACTACCATAGCATATCAGGATATTTTCGAATCTGCCCAGGAGATTAATGAGAAAAATAATCTGTTAGTAATACAGGCTGCAGATACGGAAATCGTAATGCATTATCCATTATTTACAGCAGGCTTAGCAGTATCCCTGTTTGGATTATTAGGAGGAATGGTGATGTTCCTCCTGTTGCAAAAAGAAAAAGGAAATTTTGCTGTGTTTTGTAAAGTTTTTGGTGGAAATAGTTAATTTTCTTAAGAAGTGTCAACTTTTTTGATGATTATTGAGCATTTATACTATTGACATCAAACCACGGTAATTATATACTTAACGTGGTTAACTTTTAATATAAGGTTAATAGTAATAAAGTATTTCATCATTTTAAAGAATATGAAAAATAAAAAACGCAGGAGGATATGAGAACATGTCAACAAAAGCAAATTACAAACTTGACGAAATCGGTGCTGGCAAAGTGGGTTTTTCTAAAACCCGTTCTATCATCGAGGCAGCATTCTACGGTAACAACGTAGTAAAGGTTAACACCTTAAGAGAAGCTTATGAATTAGCGAAAAATTCTCCAGGAACCATCGTAACAGATATGCCTGTATACCGTGCTGAGGAAGTCGGATTAGACGAGGACTCTAAGGTATTATTATTCAATGATGGTGCCGTAACTGGTCGTTACGCAGCTGCCCGCCGTATCAAGGGTGAGCCAGGTGTGGATGATGTTAAGTTAGATAAAGTAGTTATGGACGCTATTTATGAGACCCGTTGGAAAACCATGTACCATGCAGAGGTATTTATTGGTCTGGACCCAGAGTTCATGGTTAAGGCTCATTTATTAATTCCGGAAGGTGAGGAGAATATCCTTTACAACTGGATGTTAAACTTCCAGTATATGTCTGATGAGTATATCAAGATGTACAAGGAGTCTAAGCCGGTTGGAGATGGCAAGGAGGCAGATATCTATATCTTCTCTGACCCTCAGTGGTTCCCACAGGAGAGACCAGATGTGGATTACAGCTGCTTAAGCGACCCATTAACTCTTTGCTACTTTGATACAGATGAAAACTGTGCTGCAATCCTTGGTATGAGATACTTTGGTGAGCACAAGAAGGGTACTTTGACAATGGCATGGGCTCTGGCTAACCGTAACGGTTATGCTTCCTGTCATGGTGGACAGAAGGAATATTTATTAGCAGATGGTTCTAAATTTGTTGCTTCTGTTTATGGTTTATCAGGCTCTGGTAAATCTACCCTTACACATGCTAAGCATGATGGCAAGTATGAGATTAAGGTTCTTCATGATGATGCATTTATTATCAATACCGATACCTGTGCATCCATCGCATTAGAGCCATCTTATTTTGATAAGACAGCTGACTATCCGACAGGCTGTCCGGATAACAAGTATTTACTGACAACCCAGAACTGTTCCGCAACAAAGGACGAGGACGGTAAGATTCAGTTAGTAACAGAGGATATCCGTAATGGTAACGGACGTGCAATCAAGTCTAAATTATGGTCTCCAAACCGTGTAGATAAGATTGATGCTCCTGTTAATGCAATTTTCTGGATTATGAAAGACCCTACCATTCCACCGGTAGTTAAGTTAAAGGGTTCTGCATTGGCTTCTGTTATGGGTGCTACTCTGGCAACAAAGACATCTTCAGCAGAGCGTGTTGCTGCAGGAACAGACATGAATGCAATCCGTATCGTACCATATGCTAACCCATTCAGAACTTACCCATTGGTAAATGACTATGAGAAGTTCAAGAAGTTAGTTGAAGAGAAGAACGTAGACTGCTACATCATCAACACTGGTGATTTCATGGGCAAGAAGGTACAGCCTAAGGATACATTAGGAATTCTTGAGACAATCGTTGAAGGAAAGGCAAGCTTCACACAGTGGGGACCTTTCGAGGATATCGAGATTATGAATTGGGAAGGCTTCGATGTAAACCTTGATGATGCAGATTATAAGGCTCAGCTAAAGGCTGCTATGCAGACCCGTGTAAAGGCTGTAGAAGACTTTGGTACAAACAAGGGTGGTTATGACAAGCTTCCGGATGAGGCACTTGCAGCATTGCAGAAGTTAGTAAATGCTCTGTAATACGAGTACTTGGCGAATGTAGAGCATACGCTTAGCTGATATAATTTAATTATATAAAGAAATATTAAAAACTAGAAAGAACCGTTGCAATAGCAGCGGTTCTTTTGTTATAACTAACAATACTTAACGAAAAACGGCAACCGAAGATGAGAGGCGCATAATATCAGCCATGAGAGGTGCTACTCATGGCCGATATGAATTTGTAAGCATTTCCTTCCGTATCGTTTCAAAGTCGGCAGGACCAATATCCAGTAATTTTTTATGAAAATTCTTTTCAGAGTAATTCTCCATTTCCTGGTTTTTATATGCCTCTTTTAAATCCAGAATTTCCAGATAACCGATAAAATAGCTTAAATAGTTAGCAGGTGTTTCTACCACATAGGTATAAACATCAGCGGCATAAGTGCTGTTAAATCCGTTGTCTTCAAAAAACTTACAGGTATCAGCTAAAGTCCAGCCCTCATAATTGACTCCCATATCAATGCGGGAACAAAGTGCAAGATTGATAATGGTATCTGCCTGATAAAGCCGGCACAGGGAGTCACCCTCCAGCGGATAGTCTAAGAAGGTAAAGGCGTCCATTTCCACATAGGTTGCCCAGCCCTCCACATAACCCGGATAATCGAGAGACTGGCGGACACTGTCTGGATGTGTATCATTAAAGTAAACAGTCTGGTATAAATGTCCGGGAAAGCCTTCGTGAGCCAGAGTAGTGAACAGATTTCCATTTTCTTCATTGGTGTAAAGTGCGTTGATGTAGATTGTGTTATTTTGATAATCATCTATGGCGGGAATCATATAAAAGGCAGGGCTCAGGGAAGAGGCGAGGCTTTCCGATACATTTTTAACCTGATAGGTGGGAGTATTATTGAGGACAGGGTAATCCTCCCGAATCATCAGGGATAAGGCTTCCAGTATCACTTCAGGGGATTGGTAATAGGTTTCCAGAGAATTTTCACAGTAGTAAAAATAAGACTTCTGGTCGGTTATGGCAATATTTAAAACATCTCCCAGAGCCTGTGATAATGCCTGTTCCGTCATGGAGATAAGCTCTGTTACCGGACGGGAAGAGCCGGTAGCGCTCTTTACAAGCAGAGAATAATATTTGTCTCCATCAGGAAGGGAGGACAGGCCATAAGCGGTGGATGAATCGGGAACCAGATTGTCTGTAGAAGTACTTTCTAAACGCTTTTCCATGTATTGGTATAGATTTTCATAAGCGGAAATCACATATTTTTTTACATAATTTTCATTTTGCTTTTTATAGTGCTGCTGCTTTCTGACTGAGAGCCCCTCCACCTTTGAAATTCTTTCATTGAAGGTGTCGATAAAGCTATTATCGTCATTGTAAAAGCCGTCCAGCATGGTTTCCATTTTTTCTTTGGAGGAAAGTAATAGAAAGTCCGGAGTGCAGAGCCCTTTTTTATTTCGCTGTTCTTCATAGGAAATTACATCTTCAAAGTAAGCTGGCACCTGCTTTAACAGATTTAAATATGTTTTGACGTCCTCTTCGTTCCGCAGGGGATATTCGCCTAAAGTGACAGGCAGGTTTGCCTGTACACCGGAGGAGCTTCCCAGCAGTTCCTCGTAAAAGGGATATTTGGAAACAGCCTTGCTGAGATTTATGTTATTTGTGAGAAGGGAGTAGGTGATTTGTTCACTTTCCGTTAATTCTGAATCGGAAAAGCGCTTCAGGTTGTCAGATAGGAAACCCAGGATATTCTGGCTGGACTGGTTTTCTTTTTGGTAATCCCGGCAGGAGAAAGAGGTGAGGTCAGGTTCTAATGCAGGAATGTTATAGGCAGCGGGATTTTTCAGCGTATAGGCAGTTGTGATGGAATCGGAGGTAGTCTCATAACAAAACAGGGCATTGGTAAATTCTGAAAAAGAGGAGGCTTGTTCCATCTGCTCTAATAGTCTGGTGTGGTAGCTTTCGTTATCAGTAGGAGAAATAATATGTATTCCATATAGGATGGAAAGTGTGAGGGATACTATAAGAAAGGGTAACAGAATAAGAATGAAACGCCTATGGGATGTATTAAAGTGCATAGCTGCTCCGATATGTGCTGTTAATTATGTATATGCTGGATATAGGGAAGGAATGTCAGTCTTTCGGAATCAGACAAGAGTGGAATGTTAAAAAATATATTAAGCAGTACGAAGTAAATTTATAAAAAAGTACTGTTTATTAACCGAAATTAAGCATCTATAGATACCGATATATAGGATTGTTATAATTTAATATAGAAAAATGATTTACTTTTACATGGATTTTCCGTATAGTGTACTTATAACAGGAGAATGGCTTTTTAGAATGCATCGCTGGATTTTCTACAGAAGCATTTGAGGAAAAGCAGAGTGATATAGGAGGTATGCAATATGGGATTTCAGGAGAATTTTATCTGGGGCGCCGCTTCTGCAGCATATCAGTTGGAAGGTGCATATAACGAGGACGGAAAGGGTCTTAACATATGGGATGTCTATTCAGGCTTCCACTCGAATACACGCTATAACGAGGATGGGAAGACAGCCTGTGACCACTATCACAGAATGGCTGAGGATGTTGACTTGATGAAGGAGCTGGGTATTAAGGCTTACCGTTTTTCCATCAGCTGGGCGAGAGTAATTCCGGAGGGTACAGGAAAGGTTAATGAAAAGGGACTTCAATTTTATTCTGATTTGGTAGACAGGCTGCTGGAAAATGGAATTGAACCAATCGTCACGCTGTATCATTGGGATTATCCATATGCGCTTCACAGAAAGGGTGCGTGGCTGAATGATGAGTGTTCGGAATGGTTTTTGGAATATACAAAAGTGATTGTAGATGCACTTTCTGACCGGGTACAGTACTGGGTTACCATTAATGAACCACAATGTATTCTGGGATGTGGATACTTGGGTGGATTTCATGCACCGTTTCAAAAGGCACAGACAGGGGATTTGTTAAAAATGGGACGGAATCTGTTATTGTCCCATGGAAAGGCGGCAAGATATATCAGAAACCATGCAAAGAAAAAGCCTGTAATCGGATTCAGCCCGATTGGTCCATCCTATATGCCAAAGGATGACAGTCAGGAAGCAATTGAAGAGGCAAAAAGAAAGACATTTTCTACTGGTGGAGAAGAGTTTGCCTTTAGCTTAAGCTATTGGTCCGACCCGATTTTTTTGGGACATTATCCGCAGGAGCTGTATGATGATTTTGGAAGTCTGGTACCAGAATTTACGAAAGAAGAATGGGAGCTTGTCACGGAGCCATTAGATTATTATGGAACCAATATCTATTATTCCCAGGCAGAACGTGAGACAGAGATAGAAGGTTATCCGGAAAACCGCTACCAGGGAAGTCCGGAGACCCATATCGGATGGGTTATGTCGCCGGAGGTTATGTACTGGTCTGCTAAATTTTTATATGAGCGGTACGGAAAACCGATTTTTATCACAGAGAACGGAATGTCAGAGCATGACTGGGTGTGCCTGGACGGCAGGGTTCATGATTCTTACCGCATTGATTATACCCATCGGTATCTGAGAGAGTATATGCGCGCCGGTGAGGAGGGCATCCCTCTTATGGGATATCTTCACTGGTCACTGATGGATAATTATGAATGGGCACAGGGATATACCCACCGCTTTGGTCTGGTTTATGTAGATTACCGTACCCAGGAGAGAATTATTAAGGATTCCGGTTACTGGTATAAGGAAGTAATTGCCTCTAATGGAGAAAATTTATAGTAGATATATGAAAAAGAAAGGCTTTTGGAAATTCGGGGTTTCAAAAGCCTTTTTTGTAATTAATGTAGACAGAATTAGTTAAATGCAGTATAATTGAAAAACTATCATACATATTCCTATGATACAACTTGTTTACAACATGGCAGTATTTTTTACAGGATAGCTTTTCACAATTTCTGACGTTTTTCTTAAGAATCGAGAATTTTGTGGATTACAAAAATACACTATGATATACTGCTGGTGAGCAGAATAAAGGAAAACACCAGAATATAAGGATTTTGGTACATAAAAAGCAAAGGGGTAAAACATGAAAAAAGGATTATTTAAAAAATCTGTTGCTGTGTGTATGGCAGCAGTCTTAATGTTTTCAATGACAGGCTGTGGTGGTAAAAACGGCAGCGAAGCGGATGAGAAAAAGGAAAATACTAATGATATGGTATATGAAGGCAATGATATCGCGATAGATGGTATTGAAGGTGATATCAGCCAGATTTTTGTAAAAGGTGACAAGCTCTATTTTAATACCTATGAGTGGATTGAAGGCGGAAGCTCTGATACAGAGAAAAAAGCAGATGACAGCACAGGTGAGGAGGCTTCAGAAGAGGACACAGGAGCTGCAGGTGAAGAAGGCACAGAGGAAGGTGCTGAAAGCGAAAACACTACCGAAGAAGATACAGGTGATGTAACGGGCAAGGAGGAAGGAGAAGAAACTTCAGAGGATACAACGGAGGAAGACTCCACAGAAGATACTGGGGAAGACGAAGGAGAAGCAATTGAGGGAACAACTATTAACAGATTATATGTTGCGAATCTGGATGGAACAGAGGCAAAGGAGATACCACTTCCGGAGCTGTCTGAGAACGAATATATGGGAAGCATGATGATAAATGATTCCAATGAGATTTATATTATGCTGTATTCTTATAATGAGAAAACAGAACAATCTACTACCAGTATGCTAAAACTGGATGAGACAGGTAAGGAATTATCCAGAGAGGATATAACAAAAGCCCTGGGCATGGATGAGAATAATTATTATAGCCAGATTATTGTGGACGGCAAGGGAAGAATTCTTGCAGTTATGGATAATGCTGTAAAGATTCTGGATGAAAATTACAAAGCGGTTGGCGAGATTAAGAGCGATAATTACCTGGAGTGCGCAACTCTTACAAGGGATGGCGAGATTATATGCGGAAGCAGCGGGGAAGATGGTGCACAGGTTCAGGTACTGGATGTGGACGGAAAAAAATGGGGAGAGACCATGAAACTGGATTTGAGATATTTTTCCGGTTCCGGCTGTCTGATGAATGGAAATGACGAGTATGATTTTTATTATAGGGATGATAATGGAATTTATGGTTACAGTATAGAGAGTCAGAAGGCGGTTAAGCTGATGGATTTTGTGGCATCCAATCTGTCTTCTGAGGATTCCTGGAATATTATTCCGGTTAATAAGGATACATTATTAGGAATCGTCTATGGTGATGACGGAACACACCTGGTAAGATATTCTAAGGTGGATCCGGCGGATATTGCAGACAAGACGGTTATTACTATTGGAGCATCCTATGTAGATGATTCCGTCAAAAAAGCAGCTATAGAATTTAACAAAACAAATAAACAATATAAAATTGAATTTAAGGATTATTCAAACGAAGAAGACCCGGATACCAAGTTAAATGCAGATATTATAGCGGGCAATATTCCGGATATCCTGTTTATCAGTGACACGGGACATCTGAACCAGTATATATCAAAGGGTATTCTGGAAGATTTAACTCCATATTTTGATAAGGATTCCGACATATCCACAGAGGATATTATGAAGCCGGTATTAGAGGCAATGAAGGTAGATGACAAGCTGTATTATGTGGCAGCAAGCTTCAGTGTCAGCACTTTAGTGGCAAGCTCCAAGGATGTGGGAACAGAGAGCGGATGGACCTTTGAGGATTTAAAGGAGCTTCTGGAAGAAAAAGGGGATTCGGCAAGACCATTCTATACAGAAAACAAGTCGGAGATGCTGTGGTCATTAATGGGAATAGGAACCTCTGATTTTGTTGACTGGCAGACTGGTGAGTGCAGCTTTGACAGCCAGGATTTCAAGGATATTCTTGAGATTTGCAATACCGGTAAAAATGAGGAGACAGAATATGACGAGGATGCTCCGTCTTATCCATCCTTGATTCGGGAGGGTAAGATACTCTTTAATGAGGGCTATGTCTCCTTAGAGGAAATTCAGGTTTATAAGCAAATGTATAAGGGTGATATCACATTTATCGGATATCCAAATAAGGACAAAGAAGGCTCTTATTTTAACCTCAATACATTGTTTGGTATTTCCAGCAAGTCAGACGTGAAGGATGGTGCATGGGAATTTATCCGTACTTTTATGACAAAGGAATATCAGGGTACAAATGGGAATATATGGGACACGCCAACCCGTCAGGATTGTTATGATATGATGGTTAAGGCGAAAATGACTACCAAAACCTATACGGATGAACTGGGTCAGGAAATATCACCGGTGGAGTCCACTTACGGATACGACGACCTTGAGGTGAAGATAAAGCCATCCTCCCAGGAAGAAGTAGACATGTATACAGACTTAATTAACAGCACGAAGAAAATAAGCGGATATGATAATGAGATAATGGAGATTATCCAGGAAGAGGCAAAGGCATATTTTGCAGGAGAAAAGAGCCTTGATGATACGGCAGCCATTATTCAGAACCGTGTCAAGACCTATGTAAATGAGAACCGTTAAATAGTTTATGCAAGCAGCTCCCAGACTGCCGGTGAGGGTGGTCTGGGAAGAAGTGCGTTATAGACAGAAATCAGGAGACAGAGATATTATGCCAAAAAAGCAGGTTACAGAGAATGGAATTACATATAAAAAGCCCAGAATGAGTAAAAAGGACAAGAAGAATGCAGTGCTTTACCTTTCTCCAAGTCTGGTGGGTGTACTGGTGTTTTTTGTGGTTCCGTTTTTTGTAGTCATTTACTATGCTGTGGTGGATAATCCCATTAATCATGAATTTGTTTTCCTGGATAATTTCATCAGTATCCTGCGGAATTCTTCTTTCCAGCAGGCGGCAAAAAATACGGCAACCTTTTCTCTTATAGCAGTGCCGCTGGCGGTTGTTCTATCAATGGGGATGGCTATGCTGTTGGAGCAGAATATTCCCATGCGGAGTCAGTTCAGGACATTTTTTCTAAGTCCCATGATGGTTCCGGTTGCCTCTATTGTGTTAATCTGGCAGGTTCTTTTTGATTACCATGGGGTGCTTAATGAATTTATCCAGATTATTGGAGCAGACCCAATCGACTGGTTTAAATCGTCTTACAGCCAGCTTGTCATTGTTATCTTATTTTTGTGGAAGAACCTTGGTTATAACATGATTTTATTTATGGCAGCCTTAAATGCCATACCGAGGGATGTGTTAGAGGTAGCTACGATGGAAAGTGCCACAGAGTTTCAGAAATTCTGGTATATCAAGCTTCGGTATTTGTCACCGACCATATTGTTTGTGGCGATTCTTTCGCTGATAAACTCCTTTAAGGTATTCAGGGAAGTGTATCTGTTGACGGGGGATTACCCCTATGATTCCCTGTATATGCTGCAGCATTTTATGAATAACACCTTCCGTTCACTGGATTATCAGAAGTTATCTGCTGCGGCTATTATCATGGCGCTTGTTATGTGTGTAGTGATTGGGATACTGTTCTTTGTGGAGGGGCATTTCGGAAAGGATGTGGAAGGCTGATGAAAAAGAGGAAACGGCTATTTAAAAAAATACTGCTGACGCTGGTGGCTTCCATTTTTGCCATATCCTTTTTGTTACCAACTATTTTAACCGTGGCAAATTCGTTTATGTCCTCAGCAGAAATCAGTACCAATTACGGGGTGATTTTCAACCAGTATAAAGAGACAGAATACGGGGAACGGAATACGGATTATGTGGCTGAGACGGTGAATCTTAAGTTCATCCCGGATATGGTGGAGTTTTCCCAGTATTCCACAGTGCTTTTAAAGAGCCCGGAATATTTGTTGAAATTTTGGAACTCTGTTATTTTGGTAGTGCCCATTGTTATATTTCAGATTGTTATTGCGTTGGGCGCTGCCTATAGCTTTACCCGGTTCCGGGGAAGGCTTAAAGAGCTTATATTTTTCCTGTACGTGGCATTGATGCTGATGCCGTTTCAGGTTACGCTGGTTCCCAATTATCTGGTGGCAGACTGGCTTCATATATTGGATACCAGATGGTCCATTCTGCTTCCGGGATTTTTTGCTCCTTTTAGCGTTTATCTTCTGACAAAATTTATGCGGAGGATTCCCGCATCATTAATAGAAGCAGCAAAGCTTGATGGGGCAAATGAATGGCAGATTTTTACAAGGATTTGTATACCGCTTTGTAAGGGAGCGATTGCTTCCGTTGCAATCCTTGTTTTTATAGACTACTGGAATATGGTGGAGCAGCCGCTTATCATGTTATCGGATGCGGATAAGCATCCATTATCAGTGTTCCTGTCACAGATTAATACAGGAGAGGTGGGACTTGCATTTGCGGTAGCTACCATCTATATGGTGCCGACCATATTAATTTTCCTGTATGGAGAAGAGTATCTGGTGGAAGGAATATCATATTCGGGAAGTGTGAAGGGATAGGAGGAAGACCATGGAAAAGGAAATGCAGACAAGCCGTAAACAGATAATAAAAAGAATAGCCATTGTATTTTTAATTGCAATGCTGATTTTAACATTTTTCTCTAATACGATTATGAATTATTCTCTGCCGGAGGTGGCAACGGAGCCGGTATCTTCCGGAACCGTATCCAGTAAAGTACGTGGACAGGGTACGGTGGAGACAAATTCAGATTACGAGGTAACGGTAAGCGGAGCCCGTGTTATTAAGGAAGTAAAGGTGGAGGTAGGAGATTCCGTTGAAGAAGGTCAGGTGTTATTTACCTTTGAAGAGGGAGAAAATACCGAGCTGGCAGAGGCAGAGGATACTCTGGAGCAGCTGGAGCTTGACTATGCAAAATCCCTGCTGAAAAGCATGCCGGATTATGCCAGTGATGATTTGGATATTCAGGCGGCAAAGGATGATTTAGATGCCGCAATAAAGGCAAGAGATAAGGCGAAGACAACAGCCGCCAGTCTCAAAAAGGCAAAAAGTGAAAAAAAGCAGGCACAGACAAAGGTGGATAACCAGCAGGAAAAGGTAGATGCCCTGCAGGAGCAGGTAGACGCCTATGGAGAGGTTGGGGATTATGAGACTGCAAATGCACAGGTTGCTGCCATAACAGAGGAACTGAATGTATTGAAAAAACAGTTAGTGGATTTAAAAAATGATTTAGCCAATGCAGATGCAGCAGATGTGGTGGAAATCAAGAGAGATATACGGGATAAGGAGCTGGAAATTACCAATAAGGAATCCGATTTAAAAAATGCGAAGCAATTGGCAGAATCCTTAAAGAGTACCAGCGCCACATATACAAAGTTAAAGAATGAGTTGTCAAAGGAGAGCAAAACGCTGGCAAAGCTCCAGGAAACCCTGAAGGAAAAGAGTGATAAGGTGGAAGAGCTCAGTGCATTGCCAACCCTGGAGGAAGCCAGGGCTGCTGTCAAGGAAAAGCAGAAAACCCTGACCCAGCTGCTGCTGGCATTAAAGGACAAAAAGGAGCAGGACTCCCTGGCTCAGCAGGCGGATGATTTGGATATGAAGGCAGCCCAGGAAAAAATTGAAAAACAGAAGGAGCTGGTGGAGAAACTGAAAAACAGCAGTGATTTAAAGGAAATCAAATCCAAGGAGGCAGGAATCGTATCCCAGATTGATTTTAAGGAAGGGGACAGTGTGTCGGCGGATGCGCCCCTTGCGAAAATCCAGCTGGCGGAAAGCGGTTATATTGTAAAGGTGAATGTCACCAAGGCGCAGGCGAACCTGATTAAACCAGGTAATGAAGCCACAGTAGAAAATATATGGGATGACGAAACCACCGCATCTGTAAAAAGCATAAAGGCAGACCCGGAAAATCCGAATCAGAGTATGATTGTTACCTTTGAGGTAAAAGGAAATGTGGAGGTTGGGCAGAACCTGTCCCTTGCCGTTGGGGAAAAGAGCAGCCGCTATGATGCAGTGGTTCCCAATAATGCAATCCGTGAGGACAGCAAGGGTAAATTTGTCCTGATTATCCAGGTAAAGGGAACGCCGTTAGGGAACCGGTATAAGGTGAAGCGGGCAGATGTGGAGGTGCTGGCATCGGACGATACCTCTTCCGGAGTAAGCGGCGGCGTGTATGAGGGTGATAATGTAGCAACCAATTCTTCCAAGCCGTTGGAGGAAGGAATGCAGGTACGGCTGGTAGAGTAGTGCCATGCCTTGTTTATGTGCGCAGCATGGCGTCTGGAGGACAGAATGAAAATAGAGATTAGCAAGATGAAACTGAATATGAGTAAAAAGAAGCTGGTTCTCCTGAGTGTGAATATAATTCTGGTTGTGGCATTTATTGTATTAAGTATATTTGCAAAAAATGGAGTAGGGGTGCTGTATTCCCAGCAGGAAGCCAGACGGTGGGAGAATGAAAAAAATTCCTATGCCCAGGTCAGTGCTTTTGCTTCACCAGGCCGGAATTTACAGGAAGAGGATGTTGCATCTATACGGAGCGCGGTGATGGAGACGCTTTCCAAGGATTCCTTAAATGAGAGTAACGGAGCTTCCAGGGTATGGATTGATGCCTATAGCGGGGAATGTAGTGCAGAATTCCGCAAGGATAACAATACGCTGAGTGTCACAGCGGTAGGGGTTGGAGGTGATTTTTTCCAGTTTCATCCGATTCCACTGTTGTCGGGCAGTTATATTTCCGAGGAGGATTTAAACCAGGACCGGATTGTGGTGGACGAGAACCTTGCATGGGCGATGTTTGGCTCTAACGATATTGTTGGTATGCAGCTCTGGCTGGGAAATCATATTTACACCATTGCAGGGGTCACGGCTGTGGATGAGGATTCCTTATACCGCACTGCCTATGGGGACAGTAACCGTGTTTATATGTCCTATAGCCAGTTAAAGCAGCAGCAGGAAAATCTGATGATTACCTGTTATGAGGCGGTTATGCCAAATCCTATTTCAAACTATGCCTATTACACCCTCCGAACCGCCTGTGGTATAGAAGAGGAGGAAGAGGAGGCGGTTCAAAAAACGGAAAATCCTTTGGATTTTGAGGATATTCAGGTAATTGAAAATAGTAACCGTTTTGATACGGTGAAGCTGTTAGAGGGATTAAAAAACCGGAAGCTGCAGGTAATGCGTCCCAATTCTGTGGGATATCCTGTCTGGGAAAACCTTGCCAGGGTAGAGGTACAGCGCCAGCAGAATTTGCTGGTTTTGCGGCTTTTGCTGCTGATATGTCCTTTTGTGTGTCTGGTTTTGTGGCTATATGGATTGTGGAGACGCCGGACATGGACTTTGAAGAGTATCTGCGGGCATGTGATAGAGCGGATAAGGGAGAAGCAGGAAGAAAAGGCAGAGGAGGAACAGAGGAGACTTGCACTTTTAGAGGCGGAAAGCCATGAGGAATATGAAGAGAGTGAAGAGAATCCGGAGCCTGAAGAGGATGTCTCTCCGGACGAGGAGGAGCTTCAGTCTGTTACCTCTGAGGATATTTTCCAGATATAAAAATAGTGGATTTGTGTAAATTTCAGGCTGGAATTGTACAAAATAGTATTGGACTTCTTGACAGCAAAAAGGAATTTGCATATAATAAAATTTAGTTAAAAAAGAATGAGCGATGAAAAGAAGAGTAGATTTGGAAAGTCTTTAACAGAGAACCCGGTAAGCTGAGAACGGGGAAAGATGGAACAGGTTGAAGATGGTCTTGGAGCTTCCTCTGTGAGGAATTATATATATTTCCACAAGCCGGTTTAATGGGCTTGGGAAAGAATAATTTTAAGCATGGGACGGGAGTACCCGTTATAGTACAGGCTGGTAGAAGCCAGCTGGTAAGGTCAGCATAGTAATATGCAGATGAATTAAAGTGGTACCGTGAGATATAAGCTCGCCTTTAAAGTGATTTAAGGGCGGGCTGTTTTTTTCCTGCGGTGGCAAATCATACTCTGGCAATCTTTCATTCGGATAACAAGGAGGGAAAACAAAAAATGGCAAAAAAACCGTATTACATTACCACAGCAATTGCCTATACATCGGGCAAACCACACATTGGAAACACCTACGAAATCGTGCTTGCAGACAGTATTGCAAGATATAAAAGATTTGTGGGCTATGATGTCCGTTTCCAGACCGGAACAGACGAGCACGGACAAAAGATTGAATTAAAGGCAGCGGAAGCAGGAATTACACCAAAGGAATTTGTGGATAAGACAGCAGGAGAGATTAAACGTATCTGGGATTTAATGAATACCTCCTATGATAAATTCATCCGTACCACAGATGAGGATCACGAGAGACAGGTGCAGAAGATTTTCAAAAAATTATATGATAAGGGTGATATCTATAAGGGCTATTATGAGGGACTTTACTGTACCCCTTGTGAATCCTTTTTCACAGAATCCCAGCTGGTGGACGGAAAATGTCCGGACTGCGGAAGAGAGGTTCAGCCGGCAAAGGAAGAAGCTTATTTCTTTAAAATGAGTAAATATGAGGGAAAGCTCATTGATTATATCAATACGCATCCCGATTTTATCCAGCCGGAATCCCGTAAAAATGAGATGATGAATAATTTCCTGTTACCGGGACTTCAGGATCTTTGTGTATCCCGGACTTCCTTTAAATGGGGTATTCCAGTAGATTTTGATGACAAGCATGTTGTCTATGTATGGATTGATGCCCTGACCAACTATATCACCGGACTTGGATTTGATTTAGATGGCAGAAGCGACAGAATGTTTGATAAATACTGGCCATGTGATTTACATTTGATTGGTAAGGATATCTTACGGTTTCATACCATTTACTGGCCGATTATGCTCATGGCGCTTGACCTGCCGCTTCCAAAGCAGATATTTGGCCATCCGTGGTTAATACAGAGCGATGGCAAGATGAGTAAGTCCAGAGGAAATGTGATTTATGCAGATGACCTGGTGGACATGTTTGGTGTGGATGCAGTGCGGTATTTTGTACTTCATGAGATGCCATTTGAAAATGATGGCGTGATTTCCTGGGAGCTGCTGGTGGAGAGGCTGAATTCAGATTTGGCGAATACACTGGGTAACCTTGTCAACCGTACCATTTCCATGTCCAACAAATATTTTGACGGCGAGGTCAACAATAAGAAGGTTTCAGAGGATGTGGATAAAGAGTTAATTGACTATGCATTGAATACCCGAATCCGTGTTTCCAATGCCATGGATAAGCTCCGGGTGGCAGATGCCATGACTGAGATTTTCAATTTGTTTAAACGCTGTAATAAATATATTGACGAGACCATGCCTTGGGCGCTGGCAAAGGAAGAGGAGAGCAGAGACCGTCTGGCAACGGTGCTCTACAACCTGGTAGAAAGTATTGTAATCGGAGCAACCCTGCTTGAGCCGTATATGCCGGAGACATCGGAGAAAATTCTTGCCCAGTTAAATGCGCCAAAGCGTAAGGTCAATGATTTGGTGAAATTTGGCGGTTACAAATCCGGAACCAGAGTGACAGACCAGCCGGAAATTCTGTTTGCAAGACTGGATTTGGAGGAGGTGATGGCAAAGGTTGAAGCACTTCAGCCGGAACCGGAACCAGAGCCGGTGGATGACAATCCTGGAATTGATATAGAAAAGAAGCCGGAGATTACCATTGACGAGTTTGACAAGCTGCAATTGCAGATTGGACAGATTATTGCCTGTGAAGAGGTGAAGAAATCCAAGAAGCTTCTCTGTTCACAGGTTAAAATAGGCAGTGAGGTAAGACAGATTGTTTCCGGAATCAAGGCACATTATTCACCGGAGGATATGGTTGGAAAGAAGGTTGTGGTTGTGACCAACCTAAAGCCGGCTAAGCTGGCGGGTATTGAGTCCCAGGGAATGATTCTATGTGCGGAGGATGCAGAGGGGAATCTGGCGCTGGTTACCACAGAGAAAGAGATGCCGCACGGTGCAGAAATAAGATAAGGGCGTTTGCCGGAAACAGTTGGTGAAGGTTTAGCAAAAAGGAATGCGTAAGCAGAGTGGATAGTAACATGCTGACGCATTCCTTTTATGTTTTTTTGGGTTTTGCCGGGCTCATAAATCTTAAGATTTTCTTCATTTTTTTGGCTGGTATTTTGTAATGATTATTTAGTAACATGGACTAGGCAATTCTAAAGAATTCTAAAGTTTAACCAGTGATTATTGAGAATTTGACCAACCTGACGTATATTAGAAATGAGGTGAAACAATGACAATATTGGTTTGTGATGATGATAAGGAAATAGTAGAGGCAATATCCATTTATTTAAAACAGGAGGGTTATACGATAGTTCCTGCTTACAATGGCAGAGAGGCATTGGAGATTGCAAAGGAGCAGGAGATTCATCTCATTATTCTGGATATTATGATGCCGGAGATGGATGGAATCCACGCACTGTTAAAGCTCCGTGAGGACAGCTCCATACCGGTGATTTTACTGTCGGCAAAATCGGAGGATGTGGATAAAATCCTTGGTTTAAATGTAGGCGCAGACGATTATGTGACAAAGCCCTTTAATCCACTTGAATTGATTGCCAGGGTAAAGTCCCAGCTGAGACGTTACACCAAGTTAGGTGGAATGGAGATACCGGATAACAAGAATGTTCTGGTAAATGGCGCTATTACGCTGGACAGGGAAGCAAAGCTGGTCACAGTGGATGGAGAACCAGTGAAGCTGACTCCTACGGAGTTTAAGATTCTACAGCTTCTGATGGAAAATGTGGGAAGTGTATTTTCTTCAGCGCAGATTTATGAGCGTATCTGGGAAGAGGATGCCTATGCCACGGATAATATCGTGTCGGTACATATCAGGCGCATCCGGGAAAAGATAGAGATTGACCCCAAAAACCCGGATTATGTGAAGGTTATGTGGGGCGTTGGTTACCGCATGGAGAAAAAATAAGAGCTTAGTACGAATAGCCATTTACAAAATGGAGGAGCCGCTATGAAAGAAAAAAAATCAATTCAGAAATTGTCTTATACCGCCTCAGGTAAAAAGTTTCGTGGCTTACTGTGCATGCTGACATTTTGTGCCTTTGTGGCGTGTGCAGTAGTTTCATATTATGCGATTGATACCTATGGCAATGAAATACTAAAGAATCCAGGAAAGGATTTTCGGGAGAGCACGGTTTATCAGAGTGATATAGAAAACGAAATGCTCTATCTGCTCCAGCAGATAAAGCAGGCATATGGAAATGAATATGGGGACGGGGTTGTTACGGTAATTGATGCCTATTCTAAAAAGGCATATGATTATGATTTAGGGGAGATAAGAAATGATAGGCAGGGAGGCAGCTCATCAGCCGATAGTCTGGAGGATTTAAAACCATACCTCTATAAGACAAATACAGCGGGTATGGAGAATGATATCAGTGATTACTACAGTGCAGCCAGTGAAATTATGAACAATTTGGCAGCAGAGGATTTTTTATATCTGGATACCGATGCATTCCGAAACCTCTTTGTACAGAACGGTCACCGTAACAAGAGCCATTGCTACTCGGACAGCTTTTCCGAAAATGCCTATTTTGTATTTGATTCTTTATCAAATGATGGAGAAGCTGAGTTTAAATTTGAAATTGCAGATGGGAATGCTACAGGCAGTGTGTCCTATCAGGATATTTCTGCTCAGGAATATGCAGTATATGACCCGGACCAGGAGGTGTTTTACTCCACCCAGGATACATATTTTGAGCCTATGGATAGCTACATTTATTCCGTATCAGAGCTAAAGGCATATCTGCAGTCGGTTGATTTGCATCGAACACGGTATGACAGTCTTTTAATACCACTATTGCATTCCTATAACTATCCCGTTGAGGAAATGCTGGTTATTCCCTTAGAGCAGTATGAGCTGATGCTGCAGGCAAGGAGCTTTCTGGCAGAGTATGATACGCTTGGAGGTCTTTACTATTTTGAAGCAGGTGAGGAGGTTTATACAAATGCAGAGGACTTGTCTGATATCCAGAGTAAAACGGACTGGTATTGTTTGACGAAACCGGCTGGGGACTCGGCTGTTGTGTATACGAGGAACACAAAAGAAGATTCGTCAATGTATGGCGAAACCGTTCTTACGGATGGAGCGGTTTTCTTCCCAAAAGATATCACACTGTATTTATCCATGGAGCCGGGGAGCGGATTAAGAAGTGAAAGAGCGATTGTGCGCCATTTTCAGGAGTATTCCTTTTATGCCAGCTATACAGTGGTGTTTCTTGTAGTGGCGGTGCTGGCGTTTATTCTGCTCGTTGTGCAGGCGGTGTGGCTGATATGGACTACAGGAAGAGAGGGTAAGAAGGGAGAAGAGGTTGTTCTTAACAGCTTTGACCGCATACCTACAGAACTTTGGATATTCATATGTGGTATAGTACTGGTGGGAAGTATATTTATTGCCTGTATGAACATAGGGGGAATCTCTTTTGCCGATAACATTGTGAATATGTGGGTTGTGGCAGAGGCAGCAGCCGTACCCTTTGCATTCTTTTTTATGATATTGACGCTGAGTCTTGTAAGAAGAATCAAGGCGCATAATCTGTGGAGCCGGTCACTGCTTTACAGACTGGTTTGGCAGCTTCAAAATAAAAATTTCTGGAAGCGGTTCCGTAATTTAAAGGGAACCCATAAGCTTATGGTAGTATTTATAGCCTATGTGGTGGTGTGCACTTTGTGTCTGGTTTCGGTTTACTGGAGAGGCAGCCAGGTATCGCAGTGGCTCTGGATTATTTACCTGTTAACCCAGCTTGCAGCATTTTCCATGGTTCGGTATATTATCAGGGATACGGACCGGATGCTTCAGGGGATACAGGAAATCACCAGGGGCAACCTGGATTATAAGGTAGAAGTAAACGGAAAAATCAGCCTTTATAGTGAGCTGTCAGAGGGAATTAATCATATTGGTGACGGATTAAAAGCGGCGGTGGAGACATCCCTTAAGGATGAGAGGATGAAAACAGAATTAATCACCAATGTGTCGCATGATTTAAAGACGCCTCTGACTTCTATCATAAACTATATTAATCTGCTGAAAACAGAGAAAATGCCTACTCCCGAGGCGGAGCATTATGTAGAGGTATTAGACAGTAAGGCATGGCGGCTGCGGCAGCTGACGGAGGATTTGGTGGAAGCAGCCAAGGCGACCTCCGGCAATATTGAGCTTGAAATGATGCCTCTTGCCTTTAATGAGCTGATGAAGCAGGCGTTGGGGGAATTTGAAGACAAGTTTGTATCCAGGGATTTGACGGTGGTCTCACATTCTCCGGAGGAACCGGTAATGGTGATGGCAGACGGAAGAAGGATGTACCGTATCATAGAAAATGTGCTGCAGAATGCATATAAGTATGCACTTTCTGGAACCAGAATATACGCGGACTTAGCGGATTTGGATGGAACGGTGACCTTTACCCTTAAGAATATATCAGCGGCTCCGCTGAATATCGGTCCCGATGAGCTGATGGAGCGGTTTACAAGGGGAGATGCAGCCAGAACCACAGAGGGAAGCGGATTGGGGCTGTCCATTGCAAAGGATTTGACCAGACTGCAGGGAGGTGCGTTTAAAATTGCCCTGGATGGTGACCTTTTTAAGGTAATAATCGAGTTTCCGCAGTTAAAAAAGTAAAAATACACATAGAATGCACAAGCTTCTCATATAATTAAATTTGAGTAATTGTGCTTGGCAGGACATACTGTTATGTGGTTTAAAGGAGGTTTGTTTATGAAGGTAGGACTGACCCAGATGGATATTGTCTGGGAGGATAAGGA
Organism: bacterium; assembly: GCA_037301995.1. Lineage (GTDB taxonomy): Bacteria > Bacillota > Clostridia > Lachnospirales > Lachnospiraceae > CAG-590. Next base: position 36,684 of record JAXVOW010000160.1, read on the forward strand.
AAAGAACATGGAAAAAGCAGGAAAGCTAATGGAACAGGCGGCGAAGCAGGGTGTGGAGCTGCTGGTATTTCCTGAAATGACGCTGACAGGCTTTACAATGAACACAGACCTTGCAGGCGAGGAGATGTTGTTTTCCCCTACCTTACGTTTTTTTAAAGAAGCCTCAAGAAAATACCATATGGCGGTAGCTTTTGGCTATGTGGAAGATTTCGGAGAAGAATATTACAATAAGCTGATGATTGTTTCCGAAGGCAGGATTCTCTATGATTATGACAAAATCCATCCATTTAATTATGGTGAAGAGGGCAGACATTATATTGGAGGGCATGAGGTAAAGACTGCCATATTAAAAGGCATGGAGATTTCCGGCTTTGTGTGTTATGACCTGCGGTTCCCGGAGATTTTTCAGGCGGTATCGGGACATGCCGGTATGATACTGGTGATTGCAAACTGGCCGAAGGACAGGATTCTTCATTGGGAGACCCTTCTGCGGGCGAGAGCCATTGAAAACCAGTGTTACATAGTAGGGGTCAATCGTGTCGGCAGGGGAAATGGTTTGGAATATGCGGAAAGCTCCATGGCATTTGACCCGTTGGGAGAACGGCTTACCAAGGCACACAGCAAGTCGGAGCTGATGATAATTGATGTGGAGCCGGAGAAGGTAAAGGAAGTACGGGAGAAGTTTCCTTTTAAAGAAGACCGTCAGATGGAATTGTACGAGGGCTTTTATGGCAAGAGTGCAGCGGGACTGTCACACTGATGTTCACTGTTACAGGTAGGTGGCGAGGCCATAAAGCACAAGCAGGTGAAGGGGATAAAACCAATAGAATATCATTTTGGTAGAAGGTCCCCGTTTTCCGTTATATAAAGTAATTGGAAGCATGGCAATCAGTCCATAGAGTTCAAATGTATTGAAGAATACATATAACACCAGGGCGCATAAAATAAGTCTTACCCATGGGGTTTCCCTTGTGATATAGAATATACAGATTAACAGCACACCGCCAATCCCATAGTCACACTGCAGTAGAATGGCAGCTGCCCAGGTGAGA
>JAXVOW010000161.1:0-2283 GCA_037301995.1 bacterium
TAAGGATGATGCATTTGAGATTACATATCGTTTAGATGTACCAGTACGGGATGATATATATGATTATATTACAGGAGAATAAAAGGAGGCATTGAGCCTGCAATAAATAATTATGCCCTTGAATTAACATACAAACACTGAAAAACAAAAAAATGATTTTTCAGGGTGACCATTTTATATGTGCGCCGATTTTCGATAACGGGGTATCCCTGTTGACAGCTAACCAGAGTGTAAATTGGAATTTTCCTGTGGAAGAAAATGTAAAAAGAGTGATTGCAAGACCATTTTCCGGTTCTTATGAACGGATGTATGGGTATTTTGGAAAAGGATTTTCGCTGGACTGCCAGGCGGTTTGTAAGTGGTTAGAAGAAGAACCTCCGTCCAGAGAAAAGGAAGTGCTGGAATATCAGCTGAGAAAGTATGAGGAAAAAGGAATTTTATAGGAAAAACCTCTGTCAATGTTAGATAATATAAGGAGAAAACAAGTATGAGAACACTTACCCAAAATCATGTCGTACATTTAAATGCATATCTGGCGGAGCAAAAGCTACCTTTTTGCATTCAATGGAAAAAGGAGAACAATGCGCTGGTTGAACCTCTTAGCGACAGTACAAGTAATGGGAAAGAAAAATTACTGCAGGAGATTGTTACAGAATACTTAAAGCAGGAAGGATTTGTAACCGCATTTTCGGAAGATGGGACATCTTTTTCCGTGGTAGAAAAACGGATAGAAGTGGTTGCCGCCATTATCCAGGAAGGTGATAAGATATTTGCAACCCAGCGCGGCTATGGAGAGTTTAAGGATGGTTGGGAATTTCCGGGAGGCAAGGTGGAACCGGATGAGACACCGCAGGAGGCGCTTGTCAGGGAAATACGGGAGGAATTGGACACGGAGATTGAAGTGGGGAAATTAGTGGATACAGTGGAATATGATTACCCTAATTTTCATTTAACCATGCACTGTTATTTCTGTACAATAAAATCGGGAGAACTGGTTTTAAAGGAGCATGAGGCGGCGAAATGGTTAACTAAGGAGACATTGGACAGTGTAGACTGGCTGCCAGCGGATGAAGGCTTGATTGGGAAGTTGAAAATGAATTTGTAAGGAAAAGTTGTTTGTCTACATAGACAGGAACAGCAAATAACAGAGAGTGTTTAAAGTTTTATGTAAACTAAAAGCTTTAAACGCTCTCTGTTTGTGCTAAAGGTGATACCCTCCCTATTTTAGTTTAGTTGAAATAGTTTTGCCTATATTACCTGATAATTCTAATTTTTCCCGTTCTCGTAAATATTCCTCATAATTTTCTATGCCAAATCCTGCAAATCGGATATTTTTACAGTCAAAAGTAAGCTTATATCCTGTTCCGTCTTCCTTCACGAACCAGAATATCATATTATTCATATGAATACCACTTCCGGCATCGTTTATGTTATAACTACAGTAAACTTCTTTGTATTCTTCGGAAATACCAAAGCAATCTTGCAGATATTCTTCAGCTTTCTGATACATAACTTGTATATTGCTTTCGGCCTCTGATAATGAGACCTCTTCCCACGCATAACCATCGTTAAGCATCACATAAAAAGGAGCTCCTCCCGCTGAACTGATGTGGAAAACATAGAAAGGTACTTCATCCATAAAATATCTGACAACATAAAACGGTTTTTCGCTAGCGCCTGCTTGTAATTCCGGAGATTCAACTGCATCGGTGATATAACAGGTTATATCTAGTCTGTCATCCATCTCTCCAAATAATTTATTGAAGTATTCCTGAGCGATTGCGATGGCTTCTTCTTCGCTGATTTCTCCGTCTGCTTCTGCCTGCTGTTTCAATTCCTGCCTTCTTTCTTCTGCAGCCTGCCATTCGTCTGTAAGAGTTTTGCCGTCCCCGTCTTCATCCGTTTGGGCAGAACGTTGTATTAATGCATAATTTGTTTTTTTCTGATTGTCTATAATCTGCAAAAGCTCTTCATCCGTAAGCTCTCTTTCAGGAAGATACAGGTACCCTGTAGATGGCACATAACAGACAATATCCTTATCTATTTGGCTCTCATCCTCCACTTTTTTTAATTCTCCTTCTGGAAAGCGTCCTTCCTTGTATGCAATAGACAAATCTATTTTGCGTTCTTCTTCTTCGTCTGTTAATTCTCTCGAATAAGTATCTGCTTCCGCATTCCGCGTATCTGCCTCATCTAAAAGGGATTCTATTTCTTTCTCCGGCATACTTTCCAGCCGTTGTTTTGCCATATTTTCAACGACCGCATGAACGGTAAATCCACCAG
>JAXVOW010000162.1:0-2902 GCA_037301995.1 bacterium
TGCATTGGTTACCAGCTGTTTTGCAGTCTCCAACATTTCATATCCGCCAAAAAGCCGGTCAAAGCTAAGAAGAACCTTTTTGATTTCTTCATCCAGCTCCAGCTCTTTAATCAGGGATTCCAATCCAAAAAAATTGCGGTTATGGATATAATTGCGGATTTCGTCTGCAACCCTGTTGTCCAGCTTTGCCTCCTCCAGTATTCCCTTAAAGAAGTCTACCTCTCCGATTTCAATCTGGAATTCCTTCATCCCCGCAGCCAGAAAGCAATCGATAACAGTAGAAATCACCTCTGCATCAGCGGCAGAAGAATCATCGTTGATTAACTCTGCTCCAAGCTGTGTAATCTCATTTAATTTGCCCTGATGATTATGGGTGTTAAAAAAGGTTTTTCCCTCATAGCAGAGCCGTATCGGCAGCTCTTCATCCTCATAATACTTGGCAACACATCTGGCAATGCTGGGGGTGATATCCGGCCTCAGCACCAATGTGTTATTTTCCCTGTCAAAAAACTTATACATCTCATTAGATGTGGCAGAACCCTTATCCTGATTAAATATATCAAAAAATTCAAAGGTCGGAGTCTCAATATCATTATAACTGTAAAGAGAAAGAACGTGATGCATTTTCTGAAGAACCTTAAGCTTCTTTCTGCATTCGTTGTCATAGATATCCCTTACTCCCTCTGGAGTATGTAACAGTTTGTCCATTCTTAGTATTCTCCTTTTCTTTTATTGCCACTTTATCAGATTAAAGTGCTACCTTGATAATTCATTAAAACCATGGTTATTATATGGGAAAGTTTTTATTCTGTCAATGAAAAAATATATCTTAAGCTATTACAAAATCATAACAAAGCAAGGCTGTTGCAGAATTTCCGCTCCATCAAAATTCCACAACAGCCCCTGCGCATCCCTACTGGTTTTCATACTTTGCAATATGCTTTGCAATCAGTTCCTCATCCTCAAAATAATTGATACGCATTGCATTTTTAACATCTGACAGGGTCTTTGCAGCTACCCGCTCTGCCTCTTCACTACCCTTTCTTAAGATATCATATACATATGCAATATTTTTTTCATATTCATGTCTCCGGTTACGGATTGGTTCAAGCTCCTCCTGGATGACATTATTGAGGAATTTCTTCACCATTACGTCTCCAAGACCGCCCCTTGTATAATGTGCCTTTAATTCGTCCAGATTCGCATACTCCGGCAGATACCGTTCAAAGTGCTCCGGCTTACAGAAAGCATCCAGATAGGTAAATACGGTATTTCCCTCCAGCTTACCAGGGTCGGTAATCTTAATATGGTCAGGGTCGGTATACATGCTCATAACCTTTCTCTTAATTTCTTCCGGCTCCTCAGCGAGATAGATACAGTTGCCAAGAGACTTGCTCATTTTTGCCTTGCCATCTGTACCAGGAAGACGTTTGCAGGCTTCATTGTCCGGAAGCAAAATATCCGGCTCTGTCAGCGCCTCTCCATAAACAGAATTAAACTTGTGTACAATCTCCTTTGTCTGCTCCAGCATTGGCATCTGGTCTTCCCCTACCGGAACAGTGGTTGCCTGAAATGCTGTAATATCCGCTGCCTGACTGATTGGATAAGTAAAGAAACCAACCGGAATGCTGGCTTCAAAATTACGCATCTTAATCTCATTCTTAACGGTAGGATTCCGCTGCAATCTGGATACGGTAACCAGATTCATATAGTAAAAGCTGAGCTCCGTCAGCTCTGGAATCTGCGACTGGATGAACAATGTGGATTTTGATGGGTCAAGACCACATGCCAGATAATCCAATGCCACCTCGATAATATTTTCCCGGACCTTTTCCGGATTGTCCGCATTATCCGTCAGTGCCTGCGCATCCGCAATCATAATAAAAATCTTTTCATACTCACCGGAATTCTGTAATTCTACTCTTCTTTTCAGGGAGCCTACATAATGTCCCACATGTAGTCTTCCGGTTGGCCTGTCACCTGTTAATATTATTTTTCCCATTTCTATTCTCCCTTGGATGTATTTATTATTAAAAGTAATAACGATTATTAAAAAATAACACTAACGATTATACTATAAAGTTACGCAAAATAAAAGAGCTGGTTTTCATTTATATCCTGACAGCTCTTTTACCTCTTTTAACGTTTTAAATAATAAAATTTTCCCTTTACCCCTTTTGCTTTTATATAGGATACATCCTCAATAAACATCCGGGTAGTAAATACCGTCTTTCCGCCATCGCAGAATATTTCCAGACTGGAATGGTCTGCAAAAATACGAATCTCCTGCTCTGGTTCCAGTCGTTCCCCATACCGCACAGTTCCAAACTGCAGGGCATACAGATGTGTCATCCGGCTCCTGTCCAGACAATATTCCCGCCGGTCTCCGGAAAAACAGATATTGTGTCCACTGGTATTGCCTATCTCTATCTCAAATTCCTCCTCCGGTTCACAGGCTATTTCAAAGGAACAGTCCTCAACCGGCTGCCAGCCGCATAACGGCTTTTCTTCTCCCCGCAGCAGCTCCAGCTCCTTTAGGGGCGTCTGCACCAGCCTGTCTCCTTCTACGGTCAGCACCCGTGGCATAGTCATCATATGTGCCCAGTTATTTTTATCCGTAGGGTACTCGTTTTTGGAATTTCCCAGCCAGCCAAACAGGATTCTCCTATGGGCTTCATCCTCATAGGATTGCGGGGCATAAAAATCAAATCCCTTATCCATCTCATAAAAGGTTTCATACTGAAAGCTTTTGTTTTCCACATTTACAGGCTCACCGATGGCATATACCACAGAAAATACATTCTTAAAGTCATATTTATTATGGCTTTCAATTCCCATAGGCGAAAAGAATAAAATTCCCTTGTCCTCCTGCTCATAATAATTGGGACATTCCAGCATATAC
>JAXVOW010000163.1:0-2419 GCA_037301995.1 bacterium
CCGACATGGTATTCCAGTTTGCACCGGGAGAGTATAAGGGAAAGGAAGCCATGGTAAATATGGGACTTGACTATCATCACTGCAAGGGCTGTCTCAGGTGTGTGGAGGTCTGTCCCACCAATGCACTGGTTATGGGGGTGGAGCGGGAGCATCCCAATCCGGAATATGCCATGAAAAACCAGGAGCTTTTGCCGGAGAAGCTGGCTTATGAGGAAGTGGGAGCAAATTCCTACGTTACCAGTGAATCCTATTTGACAGAAAAAAGAGTGGACGGAGGATTGATGTAATGCAAAATGGAGAGAGATTAGAAGAACAGCAGGTGCTGTTTGAGAGCGGAAATGAGCTGGCAGCCTATGCGGCAAAGCAGATTAATTACCATGTAATGGGCTATTATCCCATCACACCTTCCACTCAGATTGCAGAGTTTTTAGACCAGATGAAGGCAGATGGAAAGCATGACATTTCCCTGATTGCGGCGGAGGGAGAGCACAGTGCAGCGGGAATCTGCTATGGAGCAGCAACAGGAGGCGGACGGGTATTTAATGCCACCAGCGCCAATGGACTTCTGTATGCCATTGAACAGCTTCCGGTGCAGTCCGGAACCCGGTTTCCCATGGTTATGAATGTGGCATGCCGTACCGTATCCGGTCCCCTTTCCATTAAAGGTGACCACAGTGATATCATGTATACGTTAAATACAGGCTGGCTTATTTTGTTTGCCAATACGCCCCAGGAGGTATATGATTTCAATATTTGTGCCTTAAAGCTTGCAGAGCGGGTAAAGCTCCCGGTTATCGTTGCCTTTGACGGGTTTTTTACCAGCCATCAGAAGCGAAACAGTATGGTTTTTAAAAAGGATGAGTCAGTAAGAAATTTCATCGGGAAATATGACGCTCCGTATTCGGCGCTTGATTTGGAGCATCCGGTATCCATCGGCTCCTATATGAATGAGCCGGATATTTTAAACAATAAATACCAGCTTCACCAGGCGATGGAACAGGCACTTGCAGATATACCGGGTATTTTTAAAGAATATGAGGAGATTTCGGGAAGACAGTACGGACTGGTGCAGGGATACCGGACAGAGGATGCGGATGTGTTGTTGTATATTCTTGGTTCGGCTTATCACACGGCAAGGGTGGCAGTAGACAAGCTCCGGAAGGAGGGAAAACGGGTAGGTGTATTCACTACCAAGCTGCTTCGTCCTTATCCGGCAGACGCTTTGTACGAGCTGTGTAAAAATGCAAAAACTATTATTGCGGCGGACAGACAGGACAGCTATGGTGCAGGAGGAGGCAACTTATCCATAGAGCTAAAGGCGATGCTCCAGGAAAGACAGGTAAACAGCAGGGTAATTTCCAGAGTCTATGGTCTTGGCGGTAAGGATTTTTACGAGGAGGATGCAAAACAGTTACTGCTGCTTGGCTACCAGGCACCGGTAAAACCTTTTGATTATACGGGTATTTATCCGGGAAATGCTGCATTTCAGGCTCCGAAGTATTTTGCACCGATTACAGAGGAAAGGGCGACGCCAGAGGTGGCAAAGAGCGGCAGAATTAATGAGGTAACCGCCATGCCAAAGCGTTTGGCGCCTGGACACGGGGCATGTCCTGGCTGTGGTATTCCGGTAAATGTCAATTTACTGCTGAAGGGAATCACGGGAAATGTGGTACTGTTATTCCATACAGGCTGTGGAATGGTTGTCACCACGGCTTATCCTAAGACCACATTTAAAATACCGTATGTGCATAATCTGTTCCAAAACGGTGCCGCCACTCTATCCGGTCTGGTGGAAATGTTTCATCAGAGACAGAAAAGAGGAGAATACCCTGAAGGAGAAATTACCTTTATTATGGTCAGCGGTGATGGCGGTATGGATATCGGTATGGGTTCTGCCCTTGGAACGGCAATCCGGAATGAGCGGTTGATTATTTTTGAGTATGATAATGGCGGCTATATGAATACAGGTTATCAATTATCTTATTCTACACCAAAGGGAGCAAAAAGCTCTACCTCCCATGTGGGTGAGAACCAGTATGGAAAGAAATTTTTCCACAAGGACTCTCCGATGATGATGGCTGCCACCAATCTGCCTTATGTAGCAACGGTGGCAGAGTCCAATCCGACCGATTTTATTAAAAAGGCGGCAAAAGCAAAAGCCTATGCAAATGAATGTGGAACTGCCTATATTAAGGCATTGTCTGCCTGCCCGTTAAACTGGAATGACAAGCCAAACAAAGAGCGCAGTGTCATTGCGGCGGCAGTGGACAGCTGTTATTTTCCGCTGTTTGAGATAGAAGAGGGTATCACCACGATAAATTACAATCCGGAGAAAATGAATAAGAAGCTTCCTGTCCTTGACTGGCTTACCATGATGGGGCGGACAAAGCATCTGGGAAAGGAACAGTATAAGGATATT
>JAXVOW010000164.1:0-1283 GCA_037301995.1 bacterium
CTTAAAGAGCAGTCAGACCAATGGCATTTATAATCATATTTTGTATCTGCTTCCATTTAATGCGATGGACCATGGAACGAGAACGCTGCTCTCTTATCCGTTTGGCGGGGTGGTCTTTGACTATATCGGCATGCGGTATGTGGTGTATCTGCTGATGCTGGCGGTACTGATGCCTTTTGCAGGAAGGGCATTTAAGAAACATCAGGTGCAGTAGGAAAAGGATGGATAAGTAAAGTATCATAGCAGCTTGAAATAGTGATTAGAGAAAATCTCTAATCACTATTTTGTTTACCAAGCATATGAGAAAAAGGTCCGGTGGACCATTTTTGAGTGCAGTTTGTCAAGGGAAAAATGCATCTTACCGGAAAGAACCTTGTATTTTTAACAGAAACATATTATAAAGAAAGGGAGGAAAGAGAAAAGCAGAAGGGCTTTGGGGTGGAAATCAGAATATGAAGATTACATTAGAGCAGATAACAGAGGGAAAAGAGGAAGTTGTCATCAAATATAGCCAGATGACGGGTCAGATTGAGGACATTGTCCGTTACATAGAGAGACAGGGGGAAAAATTGGTTGGCATGAAGGATGGACAGCAATTTGTAATCAGGCCGCATTCAGTGGTATATCTGGAAAGCGTGGATGGCATTACTTATCTTTATACAGAAAATGAGGTGTATAAAACCGGTCTTACATTGATGGGAGCAGAAGCGGCTTACGTTGAGGAGGGATATTTCCGATGCAGTAAGTCCATGGTAATCAATCTATACCGAATTGAGAAACTGAAGAGTATGTCAGGAAATCGTATAGATGCAACGATGGATAATGGAGAGCATGTTGTTATATCAAGGCGCTATGCCAAGGAATTAAGAAATATATTAAAGGGGGAGGAAAAGTGAACTGGTTTAAGAGATATTTATATTCCGAGATTGGAATTGAATTTAAGGCATGTCTTTATTTTGGTTTCGTTCTGTTTTTCTATTTTTTATATCAGATAATAGGAGGAAGTCTCTACGCAAGCATTATTACAATGTTTGAAATGGTAATGACCGCTTATATCATTTGTTATATTCAGGTGTATCTTATGGAAAATTTTGATGAGAAAGAGCATTTGGGTATAAAGGAAGGGATTTTTTCTTTGGTCTGTTCCATCCTTTATACAATCGTAAGTATTCTTTTTTGCTGGTATGACAGGAATATTGGGGCAAGTATTTTGTTTTTTGTATATATGCTTTTGTGCTATCTCTGTGTATTCTTAATTTACAAGCTGAAAAGGACTGCTGATA
>JAXVOW010000165.1:0-1188 GCA_037301995.1 bacterium
CCTCCTTAAAATATCCGCAGGAATAGCTCATGGTTTTATCTAACCACATCTCATAAAAATCATTTCCTATATCATAGTGGGACTGCACCTCCTTTTCCTGGTTTCTCTTACTGCGGGAGGTGATAAGAAGCTTTTTCAGCGCAGATTTATCCCGCGTAAACTTATCCATCTGCCCCATAAAACAGTTAAGCACTTCATATAAATCATGGTCAACCTCAATATCGCCCCGCATGTATGCCTCTCCCAGCGACAGGGAGGTACTGGTTAACATTTCCTTTTTATTCAAATCCTTTTTTAAATCTACCGTAAATTTTGGATTCTCTTTTCCAATCTTTTGTTCCTCCTCTCCCATTTTCAGTATAAATGAAACGGGAATAATATGCTCCAAATAATCTGCAACAAAACCATTCATTGACCTTGCTTCCTTTCCTAAATTATTTTTCACATAGTATTCCCGCTTTTTTATAGGATTTAATCCGTTTTTCTATTTTTTCAATTACTCCGGCTGGTTATTCCTGTCCCCAGCCCTGTTCCTACTGGATTGCTTTTGCCCACGCCCTAATCTCTTCCTCCGGCGTGCGCAAACTGCTGCTGGAAAATTTAATATTGATTCCCTTCTTCACGTCCGCTCCCACGCACTCTTTTTCAAAATCCTTAAGGGTATGTCCAATCCAGCCGCCATTTGTAGCAAATGGATATATGGTCTTTCCCGATAAATCAGATTTATGTATAAATGTTCGCATTGCCGGGGCAAAGGTATACCACCATACAGGCGTACCCAGGACAATGGTGTCATATGCGGATAAATCCACATCCAGCGGCTTAAGCTCCGGCATAAATCCGCTGTCCACCTCCTGTTTTCCCTGTGCCACCACAGCATTATAGTCTCCCGTATACGGTTTTACTGTTTCGATTTCTGCCATATCTCCACCTGTTACACTTTGAATCATTTCTGCAATTCTTCTGGTGTTGCCACCATAGGAATAATATAAAACCAGTGTTCTCATAAACTGCTCCTTTCCTATTTCTAGCAAATCAAACAATTGCAAAACTCTCTATTTTCAAAAGCATAGTTGTGTAAAATAAACAACTTCACAAACAGGGTACTTTGGAGCCGTCAGTACTTCGCATTGAACACTTAGTAAGTGCCTTGGCACGAACTTAGTGTGAAAGTGTGCCTTGGCTGGT
>JAXVOW010000166.1:0-2947 GCA_037301995.1 bacterium
ATAATGCAGGAATTCATCTATCACCAGAGAATTACCGCCGCCATTGTTCCGGATGTCCACTGCGACATTTGCAATCCCGTTTTTCGCCACCTCCGTAAACATATCCCGCAATGCATTTTTATATGTATCATTATAATGACACTCCGTCAGGGTCAAAACTGCTAAATTATGCTCCGTATCTATCTCATATGATACAAAGGGCTCCTCCTCTGCTTCTTCCAATTCATATAAGCTTGCATATTCCTCATAGGTTACATAATCCGCTTTATAACAGGTTATGACCCTCTGGTTACCGTCGGAATCTTCAAAGGTATAGCTTACACCCTCCGCAACCGGAATATCTAAAAAAGCAAGTCCTTCTAAGGTTGACAAATCCTGTTTCAACTGCCGCATTCCCCAGCTTTCCACTTCATAACTGTATAAATCCGATTTTTCTTCCAAAAGCTTTAATAGCTCCATACCATTTACAGCCACCAAAGTTTCCCCGTTTTCTTTAGTCTGCTGAATATATTTCATATAGTGCTCTGTTCCATAAACGGCATAGGAGCAGGTATGACCTTCCTGTAAAACAGAAAGAATATTTTGCAGTTTCCGGTTCAATAAGGTTACGTCAATATGCTCTGCCTTTTGCAAATCCTCTAACGCCTTCTTATATTCTACAGAAACCTCCTCTGGCACCCCATCTAAAAACAGCGGATGCACCTTCTTAAGATAATGCATTGCAAACGCAAGGTCTGCCTCCGCCTCGGAATAGCTTAAATCCGAATCAAAGGCTTTGGTATTGCCCGAATGTTTGAACATGACACTGTTCCAGTACGGGTTACAGAATGTCCCAGCTAAAGTGAGGAAAACCGTAAATACCATAATACTGATAAATACATATCGTTTTTTCATCGCTACAGCCCTTCCTTCTCCATCCCCTTTTTTACCATCCTCATAAAAGATTCTTCAAACCTTTTATCATCCTCTGCCGTCCGCTTTGAAGGTCCCTTAAAATGAGTCTTTCCATTAGCACGTCTTTCCTTTTTATGGATATGCCGCTCCATCAGCATCTGGTCAATGTTGTCATTGGTATACCATTTTCCACTCTGATGAATCCCAAAGGCTCCTTTTCCTAAAGCCATTGCTGCAACTCCATAATCCTGGGTTACCACAATATCTCCTTTATTACAAAGGTTTACCAGAGCAAAATCCACTGCATCGGCACCGGCACCAATTACCTTAACCTCACTATAGTCAGAGTATAATACATGATTTGTGTCACATAACAGTATCACTCTTATATTTTCTTTTTTCGCCACCTGTTCCACAATGCGAACCACAGGACAGGCATCTGCATCCACTAATATTTTCAAATTCTATCCCCTCAACACCAATATGAAATCTATTTCATCTGCTGAAAACTGGATTCCCGGCTTATACCCTGTTCTCATCAAATTCTGTTTCTCCCTCGTAACCACTGCAAAACACCGGTCTTGCCAGTATATCCTTGATTTTTTCCTGGTCATCCTTCCAGATGTCAAAGGTATTAAATTCAGCCTTTGATATTTTATGATATTCCGGTACACAGCCATAACCGGTCATCTCCTCCAACGCATACAATTCATCAGAAAATTTTCCAATTGAATATTTTTTCCCCTGTTTTAATTTTTTAAAATCCTTGTACGTCATCCTGTTTCCCTCTCCTTTTACTGTAAATTTTGATATTATAGTGTAAGATTAAACATCCGGCGGCAGATTTCCCGTCCGCTTTCTGTTTTGAAGATTTTATGATATGCATTTTTGACTGCTGCCTCCGGCAGGGAATCCTCGTAGAGATTCACAAGAAAATCTGCTTCAACCAATATCTGGTAGTCCAGCCCGTCTATATCTGTATATGTATGATGATGCCCCACCAGATAGCATACCCGTTCAATCATTTCCGGTTCATAATCAAGGTCTTCCAGAAGCTGCCTTGCGATTGCGGGTCCCTCCTGTTCCTGCAGCTTTCCCTCACAGGAACCATACTTTTCTTCACTTACCTTTATTCCAATATCATGTACAACGGCAGCGGTTTCCAAAATAAACAACTGCTTCTCTTCTATTCCCTCCAATTTTCCAATGGTTCTTGAAAAATCATGTACCTTCATAAAATGCTGGATTCGTTTTGGGTCACCCTTATAATAATCTGTCATTTTTACAATCAGCTGCTCGGTCATTCAAAGCTCCTTTCATTTTGTCTTCAATAAGTAAGTAATTGCCTCCTTCAGTCCATCCACGGATAACGTATACATATGAAAGAGCTTGGAAAGTGCGTCCTCTGACTCCATCCAGTGCATTCTGGTAAGCTCCTTGTGATAACGGGGATTCATCCAGACACATTTCTTATATTTGCTGTTTAACAGCTCACACCATTCATAACCGGAATGTCCATCATTAGGACCACGGTAATTTCCGTTTACATCAAACAGCTCTTCCGGTGCCATCTGGGCATCACCCACAATAATCACCTTATAATCCTTGTCATAGTGCTTAAACAGATAATCCAAATCTACCCAGTCGCCCATCTCACATTCCGCGGTTTTGTACACCTTGGAATAAATGCAGTTATGAAAATAATAGGTTTTTACATCCTTAAAATGGTTTGCCTTGTGGACTGCCTGAAACAGCTCATTGCACAGCTCCATAAAGGGTATCATCGTACCACCGCAGTCAAACAGCAGCAAAAGCTTTACCGTATTTTTTCTTGGACGGTCAAACTCTAATTGCAGATAACCGCCGTTGTCGCAGGTTTTCTGAATCGTCTTATCGATATCCAGCTCCGTTTTGGGAACATCTAATCTGGAGGAATACTGGCGAAGTCTGCGAAATGCCACCTGATACTGACGCATATTTAAAACCCGGTCATTTCGGAAATCCTGGTATTTCCGCTCACTCATTACCTGAAATGCGCTCTGCATGCCTCCCT
>JAXVOW010000167.1:0-4054 GCA_037301995.1 bacterium
TACCGTTGTTGAAAACAAAAACGCATATGATAACTGGGTACTATCAATAAAAGAAAAGGGGTAACTATGGCAAAGGACGAGGTAAAGGTACGCTTTTTGGCTGAGACAAGTGAATTTAGAGAAGGAATAAGCAATATTAATGGTGACTTGTCTAAGATGCGTGCAGAATTAAAACTGAATGCTACGCAGATGAAAGGGAATGCAAATGATACAACCCTTTTGAAAGAACGGCAATCGCTTCTTGCGACAGAATTACAGAAATCACATGAGAAGACTCAGCTCACAAATGAGTCTCTTCAAAAAGCAAAAGAAATATATGGAGAGGATTCGAAGGTCGTTAAAGAATATGAGGCAAAACTTGCGAATGCTAAGCGACAGGAAGAAGAGATTAGACAATCTTTAATTGATTGCAATATGGAGTTGGAAAATCAAAAAAATGCATTTGGCGGAGCCGGAGAAGCACTCACATCATTTGGAGAAGGGGCGACAGAAGCAGGTAAAAAAGCAACAGCAACACTTACTACACCGATTGTTGCGGCAGGAACGGCTATGGGAGCCTCATCAATAAAATTTGAGGACAACATGGCGAACATCAATACATTATTGGATGATGACAGCCATTTAAGCGGTTACAGTGACAAAATTAAAGAGATGAGTAATGAGACCGGGATGAACCTTGACACAATGGCAAGTGGAATGTATCAGGCAATTTCTTCGCTAGGAGATGGTGGAAAAGAGACTGAAAAAATTTTTGGAACAATGGCTACGTCAGCAAAAGCGGGAGGAGCGGAGGTTTCCGATTCGGTTGCGTTAATTTCTGCAGGAATGAAAGGATATGACCAGGTAAATGGCGAGACGGCTCAGAAAATTTCTGACCTGGCTTTTCAAACTGCGAAACTTGGTGTTACAACCTTTCCAGAAATGGCAAAGTCGATGCAGCCACTGTTTCCGCTGTCTAATTCACTAAATATATCGTACGAAGAATTGTTTGGTTCTATGGCAACGCTGACAGGAGTGACAGGAAATACAGCGGAGGTGTCAACGCAGCTAAAAGCAGTATTTAGTAATTTGATGAAACCTACATCGGATATGCAAGCAATGATTGAAAAATATGGATATTCAAGCGGGCAAGCGATGATTGAAAATGAAGGGTTTGCGGGCGCCCTTAAAATTATTCAAAATGAAACCGGCGGACAGGCTGACAAGATGGCATCCTTGTTTTCAAGTACGGAAGCTGTGACTGCTATGACAGCCCTTACAGGGGCACAGTTTGAAAATTTCAATACAAAACTTGGAGAAATGAGTAATGCTTCAGGGGCAACGGAAGCGGCTTACGATAAGCTAAATACGAAAGGCAACACGTTAAGGAAATCCGTAAACCAAATAAAAAACACGGGAACGGAGCTTGGCGAGACGTTAATGGAAGAGCTTGGGCCGGCAATTGAAGAGGGAGCGGAAAAGATACAAGGTTTTGCAGACTGGTTTGGGAAATTAGATTCAGGACAGAAAAGCACAATTATAACAATTGCGGCAGTGGTCGCAGCAATAGGCCCTGCTTTGATTGTTATTGGAAAAATATCGACAGGACTTGGGGCTTTGTGCAATGTAATGAATGTTGTAAAAGGGGCGATGGCTGCAAAATCAGCGGCAGCGGCAGCGGATGCAGTAATTTCAGGAACGCAAGCAACAGCGACAGGAGCGGCGACAGCAGCACAGACGGGGTTAAACGCATCATTGCTGGCGTGCCCACTTGTATGGATTGTGATAGCAATCATGGCCGTAATTGGAGTGTTTATTCTTTTATATAATAAATGTGAATGGTTCCGGGATGGAGTAAATGCAATATTTGAAGCAGTGAAGAATACATTTTCATCATTTTTAAATAAAGCAAAAGAATTAAAGGAAAAATTCAGTAATAATCTATCAGGAATGAAAGAAATCGCAGGGGAAAAATTGGATGGGATTAAGAAGGCTTATGAGGAAAATGGCGGAGGAATCAAAGGCATTCTAGCTGCTAACATGAAAGTACATCAAGAGATATTTCAATCTGGGTATAATGCGATTAACACATTAACCGGCGGGAAATTGGATGAATTGAAGTCGAAGACACAGTCCGAGTTAAATGGTGTGAAATCTGTATATCAGAGCCATGGTGGAGGTGTGAAAGGAGTTATAGCTGTAGGACTGGAAGCACAAAAAGGGTTGTATGAAAAAGGATATAATACGATTAATAAATTAACCGGTGGGAAGTTGGATAATGTAAAGAATACGATAGAAAAAAAACTGGAAGAACAGAAAGAAAAATTTCAAAAAGCAGTAGACAAGGTTAAAAAAATTTTTGATTTTAAATTGGCGTGGCCTAAGTTGAAAGCTCCATCAATATCTGTAAATTGGAAGACAGAAGGTAATTTGGCAAAAGCCGCACAGCTGCTAAAGCTTCCAGGAATCCCGTCATTTAGCGTTAAATGGAATGCGGCAGGAGCGATTTTTAAAAAACCGACAGTGTTCGGATTTGCTAATGGTATGTTCCAGGGAGCCGGAGAGGCAGGGCAGGAAGCGGTTTTGCCAATAGAAAAGCTAGAGGAATATATTGGCAATAAAATGGCGGAATATGTAAGTTTTATTCCAAAGATTGACTATGATAAGCTTGGCGAATCGGTGGCAAATGCAGTAGGAAAAAGACCTATTTCTGTTGTTGCAAACAAAAGAGAACTTGCACGGATAAGCGGATAACCAGGAGGCATCTATGATTTTTTACGAAAACAGCATTGGAAAAAAAATAAACCTGGAACAGTGGCCTATAGTGATTCAAGAAAAAGAGAATCTTTTTCAAAATAAATGGAAATATGAAAGTAAAAATATAATGGATAATGGCGGCAAAATTATTCGGATGTATAAAGAAGTGGCAGAAATAAGCGCTACATTATCCATATTCGCAGATAGCGAAAAAGAATATCAAGAAATCATGGATAATTTTCTAAAGGTTACTGAATATGATATTTATTCTTTAGAGCCTGGCCGCATATGGGTAGGGGATTATTATTTGAAATGCTATATATTTGAAAGTGAATATAGTGAATATGAAGAGAATTTTTATGCAGTAGAGAAAAAAGTTAATATAGTGACGGAATGCCCTATATGGATGAAGGAAAACAAAAAGGAATTTAGGCCTGGCACAATAGCCAATCCAGGGGAAAATTTGGATTATCCTGTTAACTATCCATATGATTACACAAATAGTTTGAGTAATCAAAAAGTACTTAATGACAGCATAAGTGCGTGTGATTTTGAAATGATAATATATGGGGCTGGGGCGTGTATAAACCCCTCTATACGTATAGGAGAACATCAATACAACGTAGAATGCGAGGTGGATGCAGGAGAATACCTTGTTATTAATTCAAGAGAACGCAGAATATTTAAGAAAAAAATAAATGGAGACGTTGAAAACTGTTTTCATTTGCGGAATCGGGAATACTATGTATTTGAAAAAATCCCAGCTGGAATATTCAATGTAATATGGAACGGCCTTTATGGATTCGATATTGTCCTTTTTGAGGAAAGAGGGGAACCGAAGTGGATTTAATATATGCTGATGAAACAAGAAAAGATATTGACGTGCTAAAAGATTATACATTAGATATTGCCTATGGAAGTGATGAAAATGACTTTGAATTAGAGGTTGATTTAAACAATCACTGCTGTCAAAAAGGTTTTCTTATATACATAGAAGATTCTATGGAGGGCAGGGTGGTAGGAACAGAATATGGAGGCATTATTGATAATATCAAGGTAAATACAGAATCAAACGTAGTTACATATTCAGGAAGAAGCTGGCATGGAATCCTAGCCGGGAATGTAATAGAGCCACCTGGTGGTTACGATTATCTGTGCCTGACCGGGGAAGCGAACGAATGCATCAGGGAAATTATTGAATATATTGGCTTGTCAGATATATTTACCGCCTCAAGTGAGGATTCAACAATCGAGGTTGTAAATTACAGCTTCCGGTATCAGGATGCATATCACGGAATATGTAACATGTTAAGTGAAT
>JAXVOW010000168.1:0-2054 GCA_037301995.1 bacterium
GGTTGGAAAAGGAATAAAATGCACTGTATAAAAACTTCGGATTCGTTATTACATTCTGAAACAAATCCTCCGTATCACAGGCATTGGTAAAATTGCATCTTCCCTTTCCGGTGATAAATAACTTCTTGCCCAGCTTTTCATTCTGTTCTAATAATATTACTTCTTTTCCATTTCTCGCTGCAGATATCGCCGCCATCATTCCGGCAGCACCTCCGCCTATTACAATTATCTTAGCCATATCCACACCATCTTTCCC
This sequence comes from bacterium, assembly GCA_037301995.1. Taxonomy (GTDB): domain Bacteria; phylum Bacillota; class Clostridia; order Lachnospirales; family Lachnospiraceae; genus CAG-590. The sequence goes on from JAXVOW010000168.1 coordinate 257, forward strand.
TATATGTACCTATTCTAGCATACTAAATAGAAAAATACTATAAAAGGGTCCTTATTCATCCTCAAAAAGAGTTTTTATTTCACTGCACAATTTCATACTCCAAATCTATATCTTTGAACACCTGAAGAAGTATTTCTGCATATTCTCCCATTTCCTTCTCCAAATCATTATAATGATAAATGCAGATAGAAAATTTATTCCCACAATCTTCTAAACAATCATGCAAAGCGTCTAAATTATTTCCATAATAATCCGGCAATCCCAACTGCACTTTCAAATATTCATGCAGCATTTTTTTATTTTTAATATCTTTAAAATCCAATTCTATTTTCACGTTCAATTCCTCATTCATATAACTTTATAAAGGATGCATAATGGTCTGATGTATAATAAATTAATCCATCATTAGAATAAACTAATCTCTCAGAACCTCTTCGTAATGCTCCTAATGTATTAATGTCACATTCATAATATTTTCTTCCAACTTTAACCGGCAAGCAATACTAGGATTACTGGATGACCATTTAACTTTCTTTTTGGGATATTTTAATGTAAGAGATGAACTCGTCCCGTATGCTATTGTAATACATTTCGCACTAATGGCTGTTTTTCTTACTGTAATTTTGCATTTATATTTTTTACTGCCGACTTTTGCTGTAATAACTGCCTTGCCAGCTCCTTTTGCCTTTACCGTACCTTTAGCAGATACTGTTGCAACAGATTTTTTACTGGATGTCCACTTAACCTTCTTCTTTGTATTTTTAACCTTTAGCTTTACTGTATCCCCAACCCATATTGTTGCAGAATTCCGGTTTAATTTTGCCGAAGCTGCCTGTGCCTCATGAGCCCCCGAAAAGGCACCACATGCCAGAACAAAAACCACCAAAAAGGATATCAATATTTTTATAATACTTTTTCCTTTCATATATGCATTATCCCTCTATTAAAATCTTTTTCTATTCCAATTTTAAATTAGTCTCATCATAAGCCAAATACATAGAAAAATCAAGTTATAAAAAGGAATACGCAATATTCCAATAACACAAAAGAGCCGCGATTGCCCTATTGGATTTATCGCGACTCTTCCTACGAATGATTTTCTTTACTTTTATACCGGATATACTCCGTTCTCTGTGTCAGCAACTGTTGCATCCACTTTGGTCTGCTGTGCTTCTCTATACTTAAAGAAGTCTGTTGCTACCTGTGGGAACAATGCATAGGATAATACGTCCTCATCCTGCTGCTTGTACTGGGCACATTCCTTCTCTAACTGCTCCAGCTGTGGCTTGATATCATCTGCCGGACGGTAAGTAATAGGCTCTTTCATTCCTAAACTGTCAAGTGCCTTCTTCTGAACCTCTTTGTCAACCGGCTTTGTTGTCTGTCCATACTTGCCAACTAATAAGTCCTTGGACTCCTTCGTAAGCATCTTGTAACGCTCGCCCATAACAACATTTAATACAGCCTGTGTACCAACAATCTGCGATGACGGGGTAACAAGCGGAATCTCACCAAAGTCCTTACGAACACGTGGAATCTCTTCTAATACCTCATCATACTTATCTTCCGCATTCATTTCCTTAAGCTGGGAAACCATGTTACTTAACATACCACCCGGTACCTGATAAAGTAATGTCTTGATATTAACTCCCATTACCTTTGGACTCAGTAATCCGGACTCTAACCACTCCTCACGCATAGGACGGAAATAATCCGCAATCTCAGCCAAAAGATTCTGGTCAAAGCCAGGATCGTATTCTGTTCCCTCAAACGCCTTAGCCATAACCTCTGTTGCCGG
>JAXVOW010000169.1:0-3491 GCA_037301995.1 bacterium
TTGCAACCTTTGTGTCACTGCTGCTGTAGGTTACCGTTGAAGAAACCGCATCCGATGGGGTAACGGAGTCTACTGCCAGTGTAAAGGTTTCTCCGCCTTTTAAATTTATTTGCGTTGCATTCAGGCTAAAATCCGTTACCACCGGCGCCAGCCGTGTAATGGAAATGGTAACAGTGGTCTGCTTGTAATTTGCCTTGTCTGAACCTGTATATTCTGCCACAGCCTCTACCGTGCCGCCGGATACCAGCGCCTTTGTGTTATATGCACTCTGCCAGCCCCAGTTTGGATATTCAGCCAGGGATACCTCCCCAACTGTTTTCACATTGTTTGAGACCTCCATGGCAGATGCAGGCACAGAGGATGGTGCAGCTGCCTGCAGAATGGTAAAGGTTCTTGTTGTGCTTCCATAATATGTACTGCCTGCAGCTTTAATGGTTACCGTTGCTGTTCCTGCATTGGTATTATTGGAATAGGAAACCGTATAATCAGTTCCCTGGGTCAAGGTGGTTGTTCCATCCTTTACTGTAACCGCCGGCTTAATCGCACTTCCCGTATAGGTATAGCTCGGTATCGCAGATATATCCAAAGTATCGATTGCCTTTGCTGAGGTACCGGCAAAGGTCAGGGTAATAGTTTTTGCTGAGGTACCGTTATTGTAGAGCCTAAAATAATATGTTTTACCTGCCTCCAGTTCCCCGGAAAAGGAACTTCCGGGAGTGCTCGGCGAATCATCCGTGTAATCCGTGCCATAATAATTTATTCTGACATAAGTAGAACCGGTAGTCATTTGATAAGAACCGGAAACCGCTGGCGTAAAGCTATACCATTTATTTTCCTTTGACGCAAATGTTACCGTTTCTGAATAACCATTCTCCAACGCAATAAAATCCGATTCGTCTTTAATCTCTACCCATTTTGCATACAAGGTATATACTCTGGTTACCGGTGTCGAAAAATCAAATGAATCTCCTGTACAGGTAGAGCTGGTATACCAGCCTTTAAAAATATATCCGTCCTTTTCCGGTGCTTCCGGTTCCTCTATGCACCTGCCTTCCATAACCGTCTGGTTTGCAACCTCAGTCCCTCCCTGACTGTTAAAGGTAATCTGATATACATTTTTCTGGGTTTTCATTACGCAAATGCCGTTCATAATGCTGGTATATTCCTGTCCTCTATCTACCCAGACATATCCAAACTCCAGTTCCGGAAGCTCAAACGCTACCGTTGTGGAATCATTCTCCACCGTTATAAGGCTGCTGCACCCGTCCAATATTCCCTTGCCGAAGGATGTAATGGTAGGTGGAAAAGCCATATATTTAACACTGCTGTTTGCAAAGGCTCCATCCGCCACCTCTGTTATGGTATAGGTGGTTCCATTATAGGAAATTGTTCCCTCATATCCACCGTCATCTCCCAATGGACCTTGAACATCCATAGCTTCGGTATAGCCAACAACCCGAAGTGTATTCGCTGATGCATCAATAACCTCAAATATCACACCTTTTATTGTAATACGTTCCCCCGCAGCAGCCGTCTGGTATTCCGCTATTTCCTCTTCCGTACCCATTACCGGCTCATACGCAAATGCCTCCAGCGGATATACGCCAATCATCAGCACTGTCAGGACAATGCTTAAAAGTCTCTGTATCCGCCTTTTCTCCCTGTACCTCCCGTTTTTCTGCCTCATTAAACCACCCATGAAACTCCTCCTTATATTTATATTCTTCCCCATATCCTGGTATGGAAGATAATTTACACAATTTAAAAAATTTATGTCCGTCGGATAAAAGTCATATTGCACTTCGGGCAACGGATATTGACCTTATTTTTTCCCTTAGGCACACGGACAATCTGTTTGCAGGTGCTGCATACAAAATACGCATATTCCTCATCCTTTATGGTTTTCACTTTCATCCGCGCACATAGCTTTATGTACTGGACAACACCTACCACCCTCCCCATATACCGCATATAAAAGTCATTTTCCTTCCGCCGCTTATCCAGCTTTTTTGAAAAGACCCGGACATAGCAAAGTATTACAAAGAATGCTCCAAATAAGGTAAACACCCATTTTTTTGAAAACAAAGAAATCAGAATAAAAATAAATCCTATCAGTATTATAAAATTGTTCAGCTCGTCCAGTCCACAGCGCCGGGACATAACGTCCCTCATATCCTCACGGAACATTGTAACATATTTTTTCAGCAGCCTCATCTTACACTTCCATCCTTCCCTAAGCTATAACATAAACTCTGCCATTATTACATTGCTGACATCAATTCCGGCATCACTGAGATACAGTCTGCCGTTTTCCTCCAGCAGCAGTTCTTTTTCTTTATATTTTGTAATGACTTTACCATACACACCTTCTATGGCAGTGCCAAACCGTTTTTGAAATTCTGCCTTTGAGATTCCCTTTGTCATGCGAAGTCCCAGAAACACGAATTCCTCCATCTCATCCCTGCGGGTTGAAAAGTGCAAATCCCTGTAATAATCACGAATAAACTCCAGCAGGGCACTGTCCTCATACTGCCTGTATTTGTCCATAGGGCTTTCCTCCCCACTGTCTTCAAAGGCATGAAACAGATTGGTATAATCATCCTCCATCATGCCGTTGCTCTGCAAAAAACGTCCCATGTATTCCTCCAGATTTTCCACTCCGTGGAATCTCAGGGTTTCACAGTGGTCCTCCCCAAGCCATACCTTCAGATAAGAGGATGCCCCCAGACCAACCCCTAAATACTCTCCGCCGGTCCAGTACACAATATTGTGCTGACAGGCAAACCCCTGCTTTGCATAATTGGATATCTCATACCTGTCATATCCACTGTTCTTCAAAAGCAGCTTTGTCCGGGCATACAGCTGCCGGTCTTCCTCCTCAGAGGGCAGAAGCTCTAACAGTTCCTCATTTTCACTAAGGGGCGTGCCCTCCTCCACGGTCAGGCTATAGGCTGAAATGTGCTCCGGCTGCAGCTTTACTACCTTCGCCAGCGTACGGATATAGGACTCCCGGCTCTCCCCCGGCAGACCGGACATCAAATCCACATTAATATTGTTAAAGCCTGCCTGTCTTGCACTGTTGTACGCTGCAATAAACTGGTCATAATTATGTACTCTGCCAAGAACCCTTAGCATATCGTCGTTGGCGCTCTGCAGACCGATACTCAGGCGGTTAATTCCCAGCTTACGGTATACTGCCAGTCTTTCTCTCGTTAAGCTGTCCGGATTCCCCTCTATGGTAATCTCTGCATCCTGCTTCACACAAAACACCCTGCGGATGCTTTCCATTACCTGTCCCAATAATGCGGCATCCATGTAAGAAGGGGTTCCGCCTCCAAAAAAAATGGTTTTTACCCTGTACTCTTCTGCAATGGGTTCATATGCTTCAATCTCCCTGCAGAGTGCCTCCGCATACTGCTTTTGTACACCGTATCCACATCCGCCAAAGGACAGGAAATCACAATAATTGCATTTTGCCTGGCAGAACGGAA
>JAXVOW010000170.1:0-3461 GCA_037301995.1 bacterium
GCAGGAGAAAACTGTAACGGTAGGTAAGACTACCTACGAGCTGCCAAAGCCATTTATGGTATTAGCAACCCAGAATCCGATTGAAAATGAAGGCACCTATCCCCTTCCAGAGGCACAGCTTGACCGTTTTCTCTTTAAGCTGTTAGTGGAATTTCCAAGTAAAGAAGAGCTGAAGGAAATTATGGATATTACGGTTACGAATCAGAAGACAGAGTTAACACCGGTAATGAAGGGTGAGGATATTATAGAAATCCGCACTGTAATAAGGGATATGCCAATTGCGGATGCAGTTATGGATTATGCGTTATCCATGGTGGTGGCAACCCATCCGGAGCATCCGGATGCGCCGGAGACAGCAAAAAAGTATGTACAAAATGGAGCAAGTCCCCGTGCGGCACAGGCAATTGTAAAGACAGCCAAGGCAAGGGCATTTATGGAGGGGAGATACAATGTTGCCTTTGAGGATATCCGGTTTGTGGCTTATCCGGCATTAAGGCATCGTCTGGCGCTTAATTTTGAGGCAATTTCCGATGGAGTGACAGCAGATACCGTGATTAAAGAAATTATAGACGGAATCAAAACCGTGTAGAGGGCAAAAGCTATAAAGCTGGAAAGGTGTATGGATGGAATCAGTAATCTTTGATAAGGGATTTTTTGAAAAACTGAATACGCTTAAAATGAGCCTGAATATGAGGCTGAGCCAGGGAATGAGCGGTATACGAAAATCCAGCGCCAAAGGCTCTTCTGTGGAATTTTCGGATTTCAGGGAGTATATGCTGGGGGATGATATCCGGCGAATTGACTGGAATGCCTATGGGCGCACTGATAAATTGTATATTAAGCAGTTTATGGAGGAAAAGGAAGGTATTTTTCAGATATTTATTGATACCAGCCGTTCCATGTGCTTTGGTGAAGTGCCGAAATCAAAGATGGCGCTGCAGGTGGCAGGTGCTCTTTCCTATATTATCCTGAATAATCTGGACCGTGTTTATATCAATGAGATGAAGGAAAATTTCCTGACCAGAGGAAAGGGAGTAACCGGTGGGGCTGCATTTTCCCACGTATTAAATGATTTGAACCGCATTACCTTTGATGGGAAGACGACATTGAATAAAACCATATTATCCCGGCAGGTACGGCCAGGAGGTGTTTCGGTTATCATCAGTGATTTCCTTGACAGAGAGGGAATTGAAGATGCTATGAAATATCTGGCATTCAAAAAGCAGGCGGTTGTTCTGATACAGATTCTTTCCAGGGAGGAAATGGCTGTAAATTATGAGGGAACCCTCAATATTCTGGATATGGAAACGGATGAACGTGTTAAGATTACCATGTCCAATGCAACCATTAAAAAATATAAGGAACAGGTAGAGGATTTGCAGAGCCGGCTGCAGAGACTTGCAGGAAAGTACGGTGCAAATTACATTTTTATCCGGTCGGACGGGGATTTGATTTATGAAATGCTGCATGGATTTTCAGGGATTATGCAGAAAATGTAAGTAAAACCAGGCAGGGTAAAACCAACAATTAGGAGGAGTTTTATGACAGTACAGAATTTATGGCCGCTGGCATTTCTTGTTCTGGTGCCGGTCATCATTTTACTATATCTATTAAAGCAAAAGGTCAAAGACGAGCCCTTTTCCTCCACCATGCTGTGGCAGGAGATATATAAAAATTTAGAGGCGAAAACTCCTTTTGAAAAACTGAAACAGAATATTTTAATGTATTTGCAGATTCTTCTTATGCTGCTTCTTATTTTTGCGCTGATGGCACCGGTGCTGAAAAAGGGCGGGCTGCTTCAGGAAAATACGGTGCTTGTAATTGATAACAGTGCCAGTATGCAGTACCTCTATGACGAAAAGGACACCCGGTTAGAGCACAGTATCAAAGAGGCGGAGAAAGAGATTGACCGGTTAAGTGAGGATACCATGGTTACGCTGATTTCCTGCGGCGGGGAAGCATCAGTAGTCTATCAGGGCAGGGATAAGACCACGCTGAAGAAACGCCTTAATGAAATAGAGGAAACTTTGGAAGCAGGAACGCTGGATGGGGCAGCAGGCGTTGTCAATTCGGTTATAACAGATATGGAAAATGTGCAGATTATCTGCTATACAGATACGGATTTTTCCAGCAGTGAATGGACGAAAAGCAACACACAGGCTGCCCTTATTGTGGAGGATGTATATTCAGAGGGCGGCAACTGCTCCTTAGATTATGTAAACTATTCTGCGGGGGAGGACGGTGTGGAGGCACTCTGCAGGATTACCAATTATGGAGAGGAAGAGGTAACGCAGGATGTCAGTCTCTATGTGAATGCAGATATTGTGGATGTCCAGACTGTAACAATAAAACCCCAGGAGAGTGAAACGGTATATTTTGAGAGACAGAATATTGCAAGGGACGGCAGTGCGGTTTTAAAGGCGGAATTAAGCGGAAAGGACAGCTTAACTGCGGATAACAGCCAGAGTATTGCTGTGACAGCAGATGCAGAAAAAAAGGTACTGCTCCTGTCAGAAGGAAATGTATTTTTGGAGAAGGCATTGTCTCTGGATGATAACGTGACGGTTTACAAATCGGATGATATCCGTGTGCTGGAGCAGGACGCAGATACCTATGATTTATATGTATTAGATGGAATCTCTCTGCCACAGGAGTTTGACACCGGCAGATTTCAGGAGGAAGCTGCATTTCTGTTTCTTAATTATGACAGGGATTTTTACGATGCCGGCTATATAACAAAGAATTCCCGGCAATCTGATACGGTATTATATTTTGAGAAAAGTCCGGTGACTGAATATATAGAAGAATATTCTTTTGGAATTACAAGTATATATACTTATGAGCTTCCGGACTGGGCAGTTCCGTTTTTAAAGACAGGGGATGGAGGAGTTGCAGGTTATTATGGAGTGTCAGAGGGACATAATGTGGGAGTGCTGGGCTTTGATATCCATAATACGGATTTTGCCCTGCAGACAGAATTTCCAATCTTTATGTCCCAGCTTAGTGAGGAACTGTTAGGAGCGGGAGCAGAGGAAAAGGAGATTTCCAATTTTCCGGTTACAGAAGAATCCAATGTTACACCGGTGGACAGTGTGACCATAGAAGGCGGTCAGAATAAAAAGAAAACCGGAGGCAGGGCAATACGGAATCTGTTGCTGTTGTTAGCTGTCCTGCTGTTGGCAGCAGAGTGGATTGTCTATGTGAAACAGGTGAATTCCACGAAGAAGAAACAATTTCTTGCAGTCCGTTTACTGGTATTGCTTGCGGTTATTCTGGCAATGGCGGGTTTATCTGTGTCCAAAAGGCAGAAGAAATGTGAAACCATTTTCCTGGTGGACGTTTCGGACAGTATGTCCGGCAATCTGGAAGAGGTGGAACAATATTTAAAGGACACTGTACGGGATATGCCGGATAAAAATCTTCTCGGAATTGTGGCATTTGGAAAGGATACGGCGGTAGAG
>JAXVOW010000171.1:0-51365 GCA_037301995.1 bacterium
GCTTACATTTACTAATATACCTTTTCATTCTTTTCACCTCCTGTTAATACTGCCATAAGGTTATCGTTGCACTTGGACAACGACTGTACGATGTTGTTCTCCTACCAGTAAAGGCATCCTTTGTAACACGTTTTATTTCCTTTCTTCCCCGTGCACTGGAGATAGAATATGTAACAGAATCTCCATAGAATTTATCCTTATAAGATATATAAATGTAGGTGTTTTTCTTGGCAGAATGGCTCTTTGTTCCATTATACGCATTGGTGGAGGTTGCCTCATAATTTTTAGATAATGTAAGCTTCTTACCATTCTTAAACTTTTTATAAGTATACTTTCCATTCTTATCAACTGAAACCACTATTATGCCTGTAATCTTATACTGGCTGTTTGCCGTTACCTTGAATTTTCCTGAGGTTCCCTTCACTTTACAGGATTCCTTGCTGGAGCTTGTCTTTACGCCCTTCTTAATGGACGCAGTATTGGAAATCACTGTCTGCTTTCCAAAGGCTGCCTTCTTAATGACTGCAGATGAATTAACAGCCTGTACCTGTACCGTATAATGTCCCCGCTTCTGGTTTGCGCTGTTTACCACATCAAAGCCGACCTTATAGGTACCAGGCTTTGTGGCATATACACCAATATAGGCAGTTCCATAACTTGAACTGTTCTCGGTATATACCACCTGCGCTTCTAATCCTTTCTTATTAACCTTGAGACCGGAAATTTTGTCTCCACTTCCATATCTCACATCAAAAGAAGAAACACTATCTGCATATGTGGATATACGCATTTTTTTCTGTTCCTTCACATTACCATTTACATCATAGCCATAATTGATGTAAATCTTACCATTTACAGGTGCTGTCTCTGCATGAACCGTCAGCACATTGGCAAACAGAAAACAGAACATCAGCAAAGTAAATGTACTTGTAACAAAGCTTTTCAATTTTTCCATTAAATCTTCTCCTCCTTTTATAATGGTTTACAAAATTAGTATATCAGTTTTTCTCTGATAATACAAGTAAATTACAGGTCACCTATTCTTTAAAGGTTTACATCATTTTACTTCTTTACCCGAATAGTGATTGTGGCTTTTTTACCGCTTCCGTCTGTCGCAGCTGCAGTAATTTTAACCTTTCCTTTCTTTATTGCCTTCACCTTGCCTGTTGACGATACCGTTGCAATCTTTGGATTACTTGACTTCCAGTATACGGAATTGCTGGCATTTTTTTTACTTGGCGAGGTTATTGCCTTTAATTGAAGCGTCTTCTTTACTTTAACGGTTTTCTTTGATGCCTTAATCTTAACCTTTGTAACTGCCTTCTTCATAACCTGAACCTTAAAGGTCTTCTTAAGTCCATTTTCAGAAGTAACGGTAATGGTTGCCTTACCTGCCTTTTTGCCCGCTGTAATCTTACCCTTGGAATTTACCTTGGCAATCTTTGTATTACTGCTCTTAAAGGTCACCTTTTCTTTTACTGCATTCTCCGGTGCAAATGAGACCTTAAGGGTCATGCTCTTCTTTGGTGCCAGCTTATAGGTTGACTTTACCGGTACACTGGCTGCTCCCTTCACACTGGCCTTCAGTAAGATAGAGGACGCCTTAACATCTGTTTCCACCGTGCTTCCCTCTTCCGGCTTTGATGCTTCCTTCACTGTAATCGTTACCGAATCCGACAGCTTCGTATCATTGGAAGTAACTGTGATAACTGCGGAGCCCTTTGCCTTTGCAGTAATCACTCCTTTGCTGTCCACAGCTGCAACAGCCGGATTGCTGCTTGACCATGTAACAGATGTATCTGCGGCATCAGCCGGTAATACCTTAACAGTTGCTGTAACAGCCTTACCCACTTCAAGCTCTACAGCCGGAACAGTCAATTTTACAGACGTCACTGAAATCTTTGTATACACCGCAGTAAAGCTGCAATCCCCCTCTATTATTACCACAACGCCATCCACATAGGTCTTTCCTGTCTGGTCCCTCCAGCCTGCCTTATAGCCCTTCTTTCCCGCTGCCTGTAAGGTTACACCGGAACCTGCATTTATTGATTTTGTCTCATTCCTGTTTGCTGCTTCATCCATAATGGATACCTTATAGGTAGCAATGATATTTCCCTGGCTGTCAACCGGATTTTTAGAGTACATATTATCTACACTATTACCTGTTACGTTTCCCCCATCAATGGTTATCTTGTATTCATCCCCCTCGCCAGCCTGGATTGCCGGAGCGCTTCCGTTACCTGTTGTATTAACCGTAACTTCGGCATTTTCCATAGTAATGTTACCAGTGCTTGAAATGGCAGAGGCACCTTCTCCTCCCGTAGCAGTTACCGAAGCATCCGTAATTGTAATATCACTGGCTGAAATTGCCGGATTTCCGTCACTGCCCGTAGCAGTAACATTGGTTTTGCTTCCTGAAATCATAGCCTTACCTCCGGCAGAAATTCCACCCTTTGCTGTTACGGTACCGCCTGTAATGGATATATCATTTACTGCCGTAATTGTCCCGGTTATCGTAACGATTCCACCTGAAATATTTATATTCTTTGCTGTAACCGTTCCTGCATTCACTGTACCGCCCTCGATGTTCACCGTACCATTGTCTGCTTTAATCGTTTCTACATTCAAGGTTCCGGAACCCCTCAATGTTACACTGGTATTGTCAGCAATAATTGACCCTGTCACCTTTGCTGTTCCCACTATTGTGACGATGGCATTACTTGTGTTTGTTACATCTAAATCCTTAACTGTTGTATTACTCAATGTAATCGTCTGTGTTGTTCCCGCTGCCGTCTTTACTGTCACATTGTTGTTACTTCCCGTTATTGTATATGGTTTTGATGAATCCGTTAATGTCAGTACATCTGTGCCTGTATCGTAGGATACGGCTGCGGTTCCTGATGCAGTCCGCAGGGCATCCACATAATTGGCATCCCTTAATTTCGACACATCAATTGTATATGGATTTGCCACTAAGGTATATACGGAAAGCGGAGCAACGGATTTATCACTTGCCTTATAATAGTCTGTCTCCTTTATCCGTGTATAGATATTATATCCGGTAAAGGAGCTCAGTCCTGTGAACACATTGCTGTCCTGCCATGTCTTACCATCCTTTGAATACTCATAACCGGCCACCGGCTGTACGGTAATACTACTGCTAGTCCTGCCGGAAAGAACTGCTTTTTGTGGAATTGCTGTATTATCCGCTTTTTCTACCTTGACTGTAACGGACTTAATGAGAGTAGCATCTTCATCCGAATCCAAAATTCCGTATTCACTCTTACTGGCTTGATTCCACTCAAACACTACATCATAAGACCGGGTTCCGATTATAGTCATATTCTCTGCGCCATTTACCCATGTGAAGGTTCCATATTGTGTAGAACCTCCCGTCAGTACAGATTCCGATAACGTCTGTCCATATTGGATAGCAGAAGCAGTTGGGAAAATGATTGCCGGCAATCCTGCCCGGTTTACATTCACCGTTACACTTTGTGTAATTGTTCCAGCAGCTTCATTGTATCCCGTTATACCGCTAAAGGAATAATTCTTCTTTGCAGCCGTGGCCAATGTCAATACCACATCCGCATTTGTAGTTCCCCTTGCCGGAACTGTTGCCGGATTTGCCCACGCAAAGGTTCCATAGCTGGTATCCCCTCCGGAAAATGTGGAGCTTGCCAAGGTCTGACCTACCTCAATATCAGCGGCAGACGGGAACACAATGGAGGCTACTGGTTTTTTATTAACTGTTAAGGTTCCTGCCTGGGTAGTTATCTCATAATTTGGATTACTGCCAGGTGTAACCGTAACAGGATATGAGCCTGCATCGGATGTCTTTGATACAGTTGTACTGCAGGTGATATTCAAACTGTCACCGGATACAACCGAACCGGATGTAACCCTATAGGTCAAAGCAGGATTCGCATCACCATACGTCTTGTAAACATTATCTGCGGCTACTGTGACAGCCCTCTTGTCAACTGTAAAGGTTACCGGAACCGATAATGTAAGACTGGAATTATACGTCACCTTCAGGGTATCCTTATAGGTCCCTGCTGATAAGCCGGTCTTCGGTGTCACGCCAACGGTTGCCGTACCTCCCACAGAAATACTTTCAGACGGCATCTGGGTAATTGTAAAGCTGCTTCCATTTTCCAATGCAGCTGCAACTCCTGAGGCTTCCGCAGTTCCGTTGTTTGAAATGTTAACCTTTCCCACTGCAGGATTCGTATAGCCATATTCCAGAGCGGTGCATGTCACGCCTGCCAGACCTGCCTCTAATTTTGCCACTGGTGCGGCAGCTACCGTCACCTTACAGGCTGCTGATTTTCCTCCCGCCGTCGCAGTGATTGTGGCTGTTCCTTCCTTTACCGCAGTTACCTTTCCATTGGAAACCGTTGCAACCTTAGAATCAGAGGATTTCCATGTTACTGTTGCTGCTCCGGACGGTGTAACCGTTGCGGTCAAGGTATCCGTGTCACCTACATATAATGTCAATTCCTTATTGTCTAATGTCACAGACTCCACGGAAACATCAGAAGAGCTTCCGTAATATTTCGTAACTCCCACTGCACTTAACTCCTCGGCAGATGCCAAAACCGTGCTGTAATTCGCAGCTGTTTTCTTTGCATAGGATAAATAAGTGCTTGTGTCATTCTTATGGGAAGAATATAAACCTGCCAATATGCCAACCAGACCAGCATTGTAATCCAATGCCACCTCATTACAATTATAATCATTCTGATTATCCTGATAAGTGCCATCCTGTCCAGGACCACCAACCAAGGCTCCTAATAATGTATAATGGTCTTCTCTTGTCACTTTTGCATCCGTTGAACGGGAAGCTGCCCTGTGATGCGGATACTGGCTTGAATTCTCATTGTATCCAACAATATAACACCGTTTGTTTGGATTATCTCCAATCATATAATTCATCTGGCTGACAGCCCAGGAATCATATGTTTTATTATTTGTCAGCTTATCATAGACAAGCCCCACAAAACCGCTTGCAGCATTATATCTGCAGGAACCCCAGCTAAGTAAGCAATTGAAAACACCGTCTATGGTAGAACAGTTCTTACCTGCGTTGGTAATACTGGCAAGTCTGGAAGTATCCTTTTGCAACATACAAGCCAATGCACCAGTATTTGCCCAGTCTAATACCCAATACTGGTTGACACCATTTCCACTATTGTCTTTATACTCATTATATATCGAATTATAGGAAGTGTTTTTCGTCGCAACATATAGTGCACTTGCGGCTAATGCGTAATCATCTCCGTATGATGTAGAATCATAAAATCCTGACGCTCCATTTGTCGCACATGCCTTACTGTTATTTTTCACAAAGGTAAACAAATCCTCTGCTGTCTTTAAATCCGCCGCATTGCCAAAATTAATATAATTCATAGCCAGCGCAGCAATTGCCACACTCACTTCATCTGTCGCCGGATTAGAAGAGGTAGCAAAATACGCAGGACGATTCATTGTCTGCCCTTCCGGTGCACTCCAGACACCATGGTCCGTATTTCCATCTCCAACCTGATAGCAGAATCCCACTACCTTTCCTGAACTGTCGTAAACCGTACATCTCTTAAAATAATCACAAAAATAATCTGTTATAGCTTGTAAATGTGCTGTCTGTCCGGTACTGGTATATGCATCCGGAAATTGATAATAACTCATTCCCAGCATGGTTGCCGCATAGCCCTGTGGCAAGCCAAACTTCACATGGTCACCTGCATCATGAAAACCTCCTGACACATCCACTTTGTATGTCACTCCGTTAATCGTTGTCGTAACATTCTTATCATATGTATGGCAGTTTCCACGCCAGCTAAGCCCACATGTACCCTCTAAATCACCACACATATTTGCATCATAAAAATAAAGAGATTCCTGCAGAAGCTTGGCATAATTGTATTCCACGTCCAAATCTTTATTTGTAGAGGTATCGGTTGCAGAGCTTCCGCTATTGCCCCCTCCGCCTGAGCCACCTGTTTCATCATTTGTATCCCCGGAAGAATAATCGAATTCTGACGAAGTTCCCTTATTATAATAGACAGCCTTTACCTGAATACTGCCTGCATCTACATATTTACCGGAAAAACCGCCTCCCGGTATATCTGCACTTAATGCTCCCTGTGCAATTACCGCATTTGCTCCTGACTGCATTGGATACATATAGATGGTATCCCCATTCGCCATAAAGGTAGCATTCCAACATTTAAATGCTGATGCCGTTCCACTTGGAACCTGCAATACAATTATCCAATCACATATTGTAGAACCGGAATTATTACTCATCGCCATCTCAAATCCTGACCAGTCATTTGATGGAGTACCCTGATTTAAAAGAGTAACATTCACCCCAGAAGAATAATCTCTTGTTGTTCCAAAGTCAGTTGTCCCTCCCCCGGTAGTTCCAGAGGATGAACCTGCAAGAATTAATTTGGCTGAAGTAATTTCATACGTCACACTTGATACATTTAATATCTGCAATCCAAAATTCCATACATCTCCACTACCTGAGAGCTGTGTCAAATCCACTGTGGAGGTTATGGTATTATCGCTTGCACTTCCAACCTCTACCCACTTGCTGAGCCAGTTATCATACGCATTAATAAACGCCTGTGCCGCCAAAGAGCCTGTTGTTTGTGCCGACGTAATCTTAAATGTAACTTCCAATGAGGTTGCCCCTGCATTTTTCAGCTTATCAACCGTATTATACTCCGTTGGAACATTGATAGCTGCTTCCACATGATTTTCACTGTCCCCCATTGCGGTCTGCGAACCAGCCGTAAAAGATAATTCAACCTCTGAAGCTGCCGCCTCAACCTCCTTCGCCGGCACCGCTGCCAGACCTGCCACCATGGCTATCACCATCAGCCATGCACCTATTCTCCTGCTTAATCTCCGTGTCATCATCCACATATCCTCCCCTTACTTGCGCTTAAAATACCTGATAAATCACTACACAATAATTAATCTTCATTATACCTTTTGCACAATGAATTTTCTTTAGCTAAAATGGCAATTTTTTATAGTAAATTTGCACAAACTTATCTTGTATCTGTTAAATAATTTCTGCTATAATTCTTCTTAGAAGTATATTACGCTAAGCTATTTATAGTAAATCCATTCAGGAGGACGCCATGATGAACAAACCAAAAATTCTTTTATTTCACATAGACCCCGGAAAAGCAAAACAGCTTGAGAGAATCTGTAACAATCTCAGAATCCAGATAGTCCGGGTAAAGCCTGCTTCCTACAAGCAGAAATTAGGCTATCTTGCAGGTATTACTGGATTTTCCAGGGAAAATACCACCTATACCGGACCGGATTTCCCCACCGAAATGCTGGTTTTTTCCGGCATGGAGCCAGAGCTGGTAGATACATTTCTTGACCAATATAAAAAGGCCTCCATTCCACCAATTGGACTGAAAGCCATTATTACACAGCATAATATATTCTGGACTGCCGAAGCGCTTTATAAGGAATTATTTAAAGAGCATAGTAAATTTAATGGTTAACGGATGGCAGCCATGCCGCCTCGATTCCGCTTACTCTGTATACCTTTCTACTAAGCTCGTTTTCAACTCGCTAAGTATTCAGGCATGGCTTATAGCAAACCTGCAAAAAAAAGAACCAACCCAATGCTCTGTGTCATCAAATCGATTCTTTCGTAAGTGGGCCGCCGGGGGCTCGAACCCCGCACACCCTGATTAAGAGTCAGGTGCTCTACCAAATGAGCTAGCGGCCCGGATATTCATTACTGATAATCTATTACCTCAGCAACATTGATGATTATATATGATACCGCTATAAAATGCAAGTATTTTTTTAAAAAAATTTCAAAAATTTTTCACAGTTCCATTTCACGGTGATTTCATATAGCTTTTTTACAGTATAAATGCGTTAAAAAATGCTTTTTCACTGGTATTATTATGTATTCTATATTATGATAGTACAATATGTAAGGAAAATCATTTTTACTATATACAAATCTACAGAAAGGAGTATGCCGTATGTATAATACGGTATTTACAATTATGAAACACATCCGAACACTGAAACCTGTTTTTTCTATTATTCTGATGACATTGCTTTTTATTGCTCCATACCATGTCTCCCATGCTGCAAATGATGACCCGGGAGCCGGCCGTTTATCCGGAGATAACATTTCAGAGGATTTTTACGACGAGCCTCCGGCGCTGAGACCTTATGGTATAACCCGGTATGGCAGCTTCGTTTCCCAAAGCCCGTATACCGGCTTAAATTACACACATCAGGATGTTTTTACGGGTCGTACCATTCTCCACGGCATTGATGTCAGCCAGTGGCAGGGAAAAATTGACTGGGAAAAGGTAAAGGCTGACGGTATCGATTATGCATTTATCCGTGTGGGCTACAGAGGTTATGGCAAAGCCGGTACTCTGAGCTCTGCTACGAAGGATACCTATTTTGATACCAATATAAAAAATGCCCTTGCTGCAGGAGTGAAGGTCGGAGTCTACATTTTCTCCCAGGCTATTACGGTCAAGGAAGCCCAGGAGGAGGCAGACTACATATTAAAAAACATTGACGGCTACAATATTTCCATGCCGTTAATCATGGATTATGAATATGCTTCAGATGCCAGCGATGGCGGCAGATTAAAAACCGCAAAGCTTTCCAAGACTGCCGCCACCAACATCTGTATGGCATTCTGCGAACGCATTGCCGCCTCCGGCTATACCCCCATGGTCTATGCCAACAAAAGCATGCTCACAGACCAGTTGAATGCCCAGACCATCACCAATGCCGGCTACCGGGTGTGGCTTGCCAATTACACCACCCAGACAACATACACTGGCAAATATGATTTCTGGCAGTATTCTTCCACAGGAAAGGTAAACGGAATCAGCGGAAATGTAGATATGAATTTCTACTATACCCAGGCAGGGGACAATTTTCTGCCAAATGCGGATAGTATTGCTTCCGCTGTAATCTCAGCTATTCCTAACCAGACCTACACCGGCAAAAATATCACCCCTGCTGTGACCGTAACGCATAACGGAGTGACTCTTGTTCCCAATGTAGACTATACGGTATCCTACAGCAACAATAAAAGTATCGGAACCGCTACCGTTAAAATTGCCGGAAAAAACAACTACCGGAACACAAAAACCATTACCTTTAAAATCCTTCCTAAGACAATGTCCACAGTGAAAGCAAAGAAGCGTTCCACTACTTATATCACCCTCTCCTGGTCAAAGGACAGCAATGTTACCGGTTACCAGATATACCGCTCCACTTCATTAAACGGTACCTACAAAAAAATTAAAACCATTACCAAGAAAACTACTGCCTCTTATAAGAATACAAAGCTTACAAAGGGTAAATGCTATTATTACAAGATACGGTCTTATAAGAAGGTTGGCAGCACTACCTATTATGGAGCGTTTTCTTCCGTCAAAGCCATTTATACGAAAATGGGATATACCAGAAATGCCATTGCCAAAAAAGGTACGATTCTATATGATTCTGCCTCCACTGACGGACAACAGATTTTAACACCTGCGGCTAATACCGTTATGTCTGTTGCATACAGTACTAAGGACACCAGCAATAAGACCTGGTACTACGTATCCTGCAAATCAGGAAAGCAAACCTACAAAGGCTTTGTTCCTTCCGGAAAGGTTACTATTACAAAGCTGGGAAAGGTAACCAAAGCCAGCAAGGTGAACGTGCGGAAATCCTATACCACAAAGTCAAAGAAGCTGACCACTTTAAAACGGAACAAACAGGTAAATATCTTAACCACCAAGACCAAAAAGGGTGTCAAATGGTATAAGGTTACATTTAAAAAGAATGGCAAAACCTATACCGGCTGGATTTCTGCCCCATATATAAAAATAATATAAGACAATTTTTCTGTTTTTTAAGTAAGATGGTTGACTTTCCGTTTTGATTGGTCTACAATCTAGCTATATTTGATACAGCAATGCAATGACGAGGACAGTAAATTTGGATTCTGTTTCCAGAGAAGGCTTACGGACTTTTTAAGTCTGTGCTGGAATAAGCCCAGACAGAACCTTATTGAACACCACCTCCGAGCTGCCTCTAATACAGGCCGGTGACTCCGTTATCGTCAGAAGGAAGTGCCTATAAAACATTTTAATTTTATGGGAACCAGGGTGGAACCGCGAGAATATCGTCCCTGGCAGAATCATTCTGCCAGGGACTTTTTATGTTGAAAGGAGTATAATACCATGAAAGTCACATTGAAAGACGGCTCCTGTAAGGAGTATGAAAACCCATTAAGCGTATTGGAAATTGCAAAGGACATCAGCGAGGGACTTGCCCGTGCCGCCTGTGCCGGTGAGATAGACGGCAAAGTTGTGGACCTGCGGACCATTGTAGACAAGGACTGCAGCCTGAACATTTTAACCTTTAATGATGATGCCGGCAAAAAGGCATTCCGCCACACTGCAGCACATATTTTAGCCCAGGCGGTAAAAAGACTTTATCCGGATGCAAAATGCACCATCGGTCCTGCTATTGACGAAGGCTTCTACTACGACTTTGATATGCCGTCCCTGTCCAGAGAAGATCTTGACAAAATCGAAGCAGAGATGAAAAAGATTGTAAAGGAAAATATTCCAATCACAAGCTATACCCTTCCCCGGGAAGAGGCAATCAAATTAATGGAAGAAAAGGACGAGCCTTATAAGGTGGAATTAATCAACGACCTGCCGGAGGATGCCGTATTAAGCTTCTATGAGCAGGGTGATTTCACGGATTTATGTGCCGGACCGCATCTGATGAGTACCAAGCCGGTAAAATTCTTTAAGTTAACCTCTTCCTCCGGCGCTTACTGGAGAGGAAACTCCGACAATAAGATGTTAACCCGTATCTATGGTACCGCCTACACAAAGAAGGAAGACCTGGCAGAACGTCTTGCGTTTCTGGAAAACATCAAAAACCGCGACCACAACAAACTGGGACGGGATTTGGAATTGTTCACCACAGTGGATATCATCGGTCAGGGACTTCCACTGATGATGCCAAAGGGAGCAAAGATTATCCAGACATTACAGAGATGGATTGAGGATTTGGAGGACAATGAATGGGGTTATGTGCGAACAAAAACTCCACTTATGGCAAAGTCAGACCTATATAAAATGTCAGACCACTGGTATCACTATAAAGAGGGCATGTTCGTCTTAAATGATGACGAGGATGAAAATGGCGTTTCTGCCTCCGGACAGGATATTTTAGCTCTGCGCCCAATGACCTGTCCATTCCAGTATTTTGTATATAAGGCAAAGCAGCACAGCTACCGGGATTTGCCATACCGCATGGGTGAAACCTCCACACTTTTCCGCAACGAGGACTCCGGTGAAATGCATGGTTTAACCCGTGTAAGACAGTTTACCATTTCCGAGGGACATTTAATCTGTACACCGGAACAGATTGCAGACGAGTTTAAAAATTGTGTGGCTTTGGCAAAATATTGTCTGACAACCCTTGGTGTGGAAGAGGACGTTACTTACCGTATGTCGAAATGGGATCCGGCGGATTCGGAAAAATATCTCGGAACTGCCGAAGACTGGGACCGTGTACAGGATGCCATGCGTGAAATTTTAGATGAGATTGGCATTGATTATACAGAGGAAGACGGAGAAGCTGCCTTCTATGGTCCTAAGCTGGACATTCAGGCAAAGAATGTATACGGCAAGGAAGATACCATGATTACCATTCAGCTGGATATGTTTTTATCCGAGCGTTTTGATATGTACTATGTGGATAAGGACGGGGAAAAGAAACGTCCATACATCATCCACAGAACCTCCATGGGATGCTATGAGAGAACCCTGGCATGGCTGATTGAAAAATATGCAGGAGCATTTCCTACCTGGTTAGCACCGGAGCAGGTTCGTATTCTTCCAATCTCCGAGAAGTTCCATGCATATGGTGAGGAAATTCTTGCGGAGCTTAAGAAAAACGGCATTCTTGCCACTATGGATGACCGTTCTGAAAAGATTGGCTACAAAATCCGGGAAGCCAGACTTCAAAAGCTGCCTTACATGCTGGTGGTTGGTGCCAATGAAGAGGAAAGCAAAACTGTATCTGTCCGCAAGCGCGGTGAGGACGGCGACCTTGGAGCTATGGAGCTTACCACATTTATCAGTAAGCTTTGTGAGGAAATTCGCACAAAATCCTTGACACAGATGGATAAATAACCGGAATACAAAGGAACCGCAGCCATTGCGGTTCCTTTTTCATGTCCTTATTTGTCCGAAGGCCATTCCCTTTCCTTAATTTTCTCCGTCAGCCAGTTATAAAGCCAGGACTCGCCCTTTACCTCAGAGTGTGCAAACAAATCCGCATACTCCTGGGACGTAAGGTTTTCCTGTAACAATTCCTTTCCATCCTCGGAAACCACCGCTGTGGATTCATCTATAAAGCATAACGGCGGATACATGACACACCACCAGTTCTGTCCCTGCGCCTGGCCAATATCAATGCGGAGCGCCTGGTATTTCCCTTCCGGAAAGGTCAAATCTCCGTATGTTTTCGCCGGAAATTCCTCCTCTGTCACATATACCTTCACATCATAATCATACCCCTGCTCTACAACGGTATTCACCGCAGTCTCATAAATGTTCTGCAGATTGGATACAATCACATTTTTGCTTTCTGCCACACTCTCACAACCGGATAATAACGGCTTCAGCATAGACACTACATCTTCCTTTACTGCCATTTTGAGAGCCTGGTCTTCATCCGAGTCACTGTTGGCACGGACATGAAAACGGAGAATTCCGGAATACGGGGTTCCCTCGTCTATGGCGCCATCCTCACCTTCCATGGCCAGGATATCCCCCTCCACACCGGATACATCATCTTTTTCCAGTAAAGACTTTAACATTGCGCCAGACACGGATGATGCATTACCTGCTTCCACATTTTCAAAGGCCTCCAACACCTCTCCTTCAATATCATAATTTTCCAAATCCGTCAGCAGAGTATTCTCATCCTCATCCGAATATGCTTCCGCAACCGTATGAAAACTGTTTACCACCGCAAGCAGTGTCTGTTGTATGCCACCTTCCTTATGATGGTTATAATAGGAGATTGTGGTAACCAGAAGACCTCCCATAATACCTATCAAAACTGCGGCAAATATATCCCGGAATACTTTCATAGATAAATCCCTCCTTCTCATCTCTCATCCCATTCACCGTCTGCCAGTACTCTTCGGAGTTTCTTTTCTTCTGAAAGTATTGCCTATTATTCTTAATCTATTCATATCCGGTATATTGTGTTCCCTGGATTTCGTTACTACACCTTAATTTCCAGCCCTGTGACACCGGCTCTAAAGCATAGGTCAAGAGTGTATCACCCTCCCTGACAGCCCTTAAATAATCCTTGAGCCAGGGAATATCCTTTCCCTGACGTTCTCCTGCACTTACCAGATTACTGATATAGGTTCCCACCGGCTTCTCTGTCTCTTCTAAATATTCTAAAAATTTTTCCTGCCCCTGCAGCTCCAATACCGGACAAGTCTTAGCAATCTCTTCATTTGCGTCCAATTCCAAAAGAAGCTCCTGCATTTCCTCCAGATTCCAGGAAGCTTCTGCGGTTTTCATTGTCTGCGTAAACATTTGTCCATTTCTCTGAGCGTTTCCACTCTGTCCCAATAATATTACCTTCAAATGTGCCAGTGATAAATCCTTTCCCTTTACAAGCTGATATTCCTGGGCAAGCTCATCTAAGCTGTTGCAGTCAAAGCTGCTGACCTCTTCCCGCTGGCTCTCTTCTCCCACCTTTTTTTCCTGTGCCACACCCAAATTCACATGGTACCGTTTTCCATCTGTTCCTGTGGATATCACAAGAATGGTGGCATATCCTCTCTCCTCCACATTTTTCATATCATTTTTTGTTCTCGTATCTGCAGTCGCATTACAGCCTTCCAGCAGCAATAAAGGCAGCAATAATATAAAAATCCATTTCCATCTACTCATGACTGTTCTCCTTCCTGTTCCTTTTCCGAATATAGTTCTTTTAAACCTATTCCTATTACCGGCACCAGAATGGATAACGGAATGTCAATCACAGCACCATAATACCGGAACAGCATCAATGTATGGGAATACCCTGGCAAAAGCACCACAATTCCTACAGCCAGCACCAGCATTATCAAAAGCAGCCAGATTCTTTTTATATTTCCACACAATATCCGAAGCAAATGTCCTATATAGTAAAGGGTACTGCAAATTAATATAAAACAGCCCGTCATAAAAAACCATACCATCAGCATATCAAACCGCTCCAGTACACCAAAGGGCAGGCGGATGTACCGCATTATGGCAATGGTAACCATTTCTTCTCCGGCAGCGCCACGCACCCCAAATATTCCAAGGATAAACAGTGTAATCACCACTGCCAGAGCGATAACAAACAAAGATGCTGCTTTGCCCTTTTCCTTTACAATACTGTGTTCCCTTAAATGGGGCCGGAGATATAGATAATTTTCCACCGGCAGAATAAAGGTCAGTAAAGTATAGCTGCAAAGCAAAAGCTTCCCAAAAGACATGCTGACATGGGGAACAAACACCGAGTAGTCTACTTCCCTTAATCCGAATATAATCACAATAATAAAAGGTATAAACAATACCCAGAATATCATTTCATGAAGCCGCCCCTGCTTTTCAATTCCCCTGTTTGCACCGTATAATGCTACAAGCAGCAATGGCAATACCACCAAAAGATTGCCAATGGAGTCCGTATCCTTTCCTTCCATAAAAGGTACCTGGGCTTCCCCCAGAATCGCAACCGACAGCACAATATAGAATGCCAGGCGCAATAATAAACGCAGAATTTGAATTACTAACAGTGCTTTTCCCGCAATTCCGCCATTTTGAACAGCATTTGCAAAGCCTGAGGGATGGTATTTTTTCCCGATTTTATAAATACATGTGACATAAATACATGCCATTAAAAAAAACACCAGCAGACCGGAGCATATACTTTCTTCAAAGAGTCCTGCAGACAGATAGGGCAACACAAAAATACAACTGGCAAACACCGATAGCACCAGCATGCGGCGTAATTGTTTTTCTGAAATTTTTCCATTACAGCTGAACATACCTACCACCTCCGGAATCTTGTCCGCTTCCCACGCCTTGCATAAAGTGGACGGCTATGCATTGTAAATACAGGCTTTCTCATCACAAAATCCTGAAATTCCACCTCATCATCAATACTGCCGGAAACAAGCGGCATCATATATGGAATGCCAAAGCTCTCCATAGAGGATAAATGAATCTGTAAAACTAATATTCCCAGCATAATTCCATACAAGCCCCATACTGCTCCCAGTAGAATCATGATAAATTTCAACAGCCGGAAGGTTGAGGAAAACTCTTCATTAGGAATGGCAAAAGATGCAATGGCAGTGAGTGCCACCACGATTACAACAATTGTGCTGACTAAGGACGCCTCTACAGCCGCCTGTCCCACAATGAGACCGCCTACCACACCAATGGTATTTCCCATCTGCCCAGGCAGACGAATCCCCGCCTCCCGGAGCAGTTCAAACAGCAGCTCCATCAAAAGCACCTCCACCACTATGGGAAATGTAACATCACTTCTTGCCCCGGCAATGGCAAGCAGAAAATCGGTAGGCAATACCTGGGGATAATAGCAGGTAATCGCAATATAGAGTCCCGGCAGCAGCACTGTGATATAAGCTGCAAGATAGCGCAGGCATCTGGCAAAGGTTCCCACTGCAAACCGGTTGTAATAGTCATCTGCCGCCTGAAAAAAGGTATTCAGTGTGGTGGGCAGAATAATTACCTCCGGGGAATTGTCCACGACTAAAACCACTCTTCCCTCCAATATGGCAGAAGCCGCCTTGTCCGGTCTCTCTGTGGTCTGTACCTGGGGAAATGGCGAATACCATTTTTCCTCCAGCAGATGTACCAGCATTCCGCTGTCAAAAATTCCATCGATGGTAAAGCTGTCAAGCTTTTTCTGGATTTTGTCAAGCAGGGACGGGTATACCAAATCCTCCATATACATTAAGCCATACACTGTCCGGGAACGCTGTCCCAAACAGTTCTGCCTTAACTTCATCTTGGGGTCTTTAATACGCCGCCGTAACAGTGCCGTATTAATCCGGAAATTCTCATTAAAGGAATCCCTGGGTCCCTTTAGCCCTGCCTCCTTTTCCGGTGTGGAAACTGACCTGGTTGGCAGATTTTTTGTGGATAAAATCATCACTTTTTCCACACCATCCACAAAAATAGCCGTATCTCCCTTCAAAACCGCAGATACCGCCTCCATCATAGTGGCTTCTTCCGTTAAATCTACCGCCTCTGTCTGATTGTGAAAAATTTGTTTAAACACACTTATGGAATCCTTCTGGTTACCAGACCACATTTCTCCCCGCCACTCATAAAGCAGGGGTCTGGTTATGGTCCGCTCCACCATTTCATTGTCTGTCAGACCATCGATGTAAATGATATAGATGCCAAGGCTGCCGCTTTCCCTCTCCAAAATGAATTTCTTTTTGACAATGTCTCCCCATTCGGAAAACAGGGCTTCCAGTACTTCAATATTTTTGTCAAGGCTTCTGTATACTGGTAAATTTATCTCATTTTTTTCATCATAGCTTATTTTCATAAAAAAAACCTCACACATATCATAACTTCATAGACAATTGCAAAACCGCCTGTTATTAGAAACATAGTTGTGCAAAATAAACAACTTCACAAACAGGGTTTCACAATTCCCTAGTCATCTTAGTATGTGTGAGGCACACGATTCCTATTCTATTTTCTTACAGGCTGTCCCCCAAATTCTTAATTACAATCAGCTCCTGATTATATAAATGTTTACGCATAATCTCCTTTGCCGTTGCAACATCATTGGTAAGGATTGCATTGGTTATTGCATAATGCTCGCTTACCAAAACGTCATGATAAGAAAAATCCTTCACATATTCCACGCGATAGCGATATACCTGTTCCCTGAGATTGTGGGCAATTGAAATCAGCCGCTGGTTTTTTGTAATTTCAAAAATCACGTCATGAAATGCCACATCCCCATCTACAATATTCTGAACATGCTTTGTGTCAATGGCCTCCTTGAAATTAATACATGCCTGTTTTAATTTTTCCTTTCCCTCTTCATCTATGCGGGCACAGGCAAGCTCTACCGAAAGCTCCTCAATAGCCGTCCGGACCTCTAAGGCATCCCTCAAATCCTTCTCTGTAATCCGCGCAACCTCTGCGCCCCGCCTTGGAATCATTACCACCAGACCCTCTAATTCCAGCATACGGATTGCCTCCCTTACCGGAGTGCGGCTGACCCCCAGCTTATTGGCAAGCTTAATCTCCATGAGCCGTTCTCCCGGCGAAAATTCACCGGTAATAATTGCCTGTCTCAGTGCATGAAATACCACATCCCGCAGGGGCAGATATTCATTTTTACCATCATATTTTAACTCCATCTGTCTTCCTCCTATATTATATTCTGATTAAATGGCTGCACAACATATACCTGGTTTGCCAGCTTCCGTTCCCGTATCAGCTGCTGCGCCAGCTGCGCGTCATCACGTTTTTCAAAGATTCCAAATACAGTGGGTCCGGAGCCGCTCATCAAAGAATTCATGGCTCCCCGCTCCAGCATACATTTCTTAAGCTCTTCAATAACCGGATGCTCGGGAATTGTAACAGTCTCCAATACATTTTCCATGCGTCTGGTAATTCCGGAAAGATTTCCCGCTTTCACTGCCTCCACCATTCCATCAATATCCGGATGGGTTTCCAGTCCTTTCGCATCCAGATGCTCATACACAAACTTTGTGGATACAAAAACCGGTGGCTTTGCAATCAAAATATAACAGTCCGGCATCGGCGGCAGCGGAGTCAGAAGCTCACCGATTCCCTCCGACAATGCAGTTCCCCGGAGCACACAGTATGGCACATCAGCGCCTAATTTCACACCTGCTTCCATCAGCTTTTCCCTGCTTAAATGCAGCCCAAACAGCCTGGAGGCTCCCACCAGAGCTGCCGCACAATCCGTACTGCCCCCTGCCATTCCCGCCGCCACAGGAATGCATTTAAATAAATCTATTTCCATACCCTTATCCACATGATAGGTATCCTTTAAAAGCTTTACCGCCTTATAAACCAGATTACTCTCATCCACCGGTAAAAAACCAAGATTGGTTTTTATGCGGATGACATCCTCATCCAGTACCCTGAAGGTTAATTTATCAAACAGTTTCACGGTCTGCATAATCATACGCACCTCATGGTAACCGTCCTCCCGCTTTCGTACCACATCCAATGCCAGATTAATTTTGGCATATGCTTTTAACTGTAATGTATTCTCCATATCATATTCCTCCCAAATCAGGATATCTGCACTTTGTATACAATATACAGTATACCATTTTAATCCTGTTTTATCCAATAAAAAGTAAGGGAAAATTGTAAAA
This sequence comes from bacterium, assembly GCA_037301995.1. Taxonomy (GTDB): domain Bacteria; phylum Bacillota; class Clostridia; order Lachnospirales; family Lachnospiraceae; genus CAG-590. The sequence continues at coordinate 18,500 of JAXVOW010000171.1, forward strand.
ACCCGAGAAATTTTATTTTTTCTATAAACTTATATCTAATCGCTGTCGATATTTTATTTAGAAACTGCGTAGTAGATATTTTTATTTTTAACCAAGGAGGGTATATTATGTCAGTAGGAAATGTAGGAAGCAGCACTTATACAAGTGACTTAGTTTCACAGATTAAGGGCAATAGCCAGAGCACGGATGCGAAAACAAATGAAGCAGTAAAGAGCACAGAGGAAACCGGAGTTGTTTACGAGCCTTCTAAGGATAATGCCAATACCGCATCATCCACAAAGAAGAGCAGCAAGGTAGACAGCGCTACCATTGCAAAATTAAAGGCGGATGCCGATGCAAGACTTTCCCAGTTAAAGGGAATTGTAGAACAGTTAATCACCAAGCAGGGAACAACAGCTCAAAATGCCAGCATCTGGAGCCAGTTCCGCCAGGGTGTTTTAGACGGAAGTATTACAGTAGATGAAGCAACTGCCAGGCAGGCGGCAGAGGATATCTCCGAAGACGGCTACTGGGGTGTAAAGCAGACCTCTGAGCGTATTCTTGACTTTGCCAAGGCTTTAACCGGCGGCGACAGCGAAAAGGCAGAAGAAATGCGCGCCGCTATCAAAAAAGGATTTGAAGCCGCTGCAAAGCTCTGGGGTGATGAGCTTCCGGAGATTTCTCAGAAAACATATGATGCGGTTATGAAGGGAATTGATGAATGGAAAAAGGAAGAAGAAGCCTGATAACTTTTTCTTTTCCTCCTTATAAAATTCTTTTATTATTCCGATATATATAATAAGAAGCTAATGGCATTCTAACGTAATTTCAAGGAGGAGATTACCATGAATGCACAAACATATACACAGGTTGTTAATCCGGTTCTCGCCATTTTAGCAACCCCAAAATATAATCATCGTCACCAGAGACAGCAGCAGGAAAAAAGAACAAAGCAGCTAAAAACCTTTGAATCCCTTTTTCATACAGCCTGCAGAACAACCGATGATGTATTACTTCTAAATGACCCCGGCTGTTATGGCAAGGATGCAAGACCAGTCGTTGGAAATGTCAGTAGCTTCAACAAAACTCTATAAACCAGGGCGGCGCACAAATATCCAACCATTTGTGTGCCGCCTTTTTGCATAGCAGACAATTCTTTCCTTTTGAATTTCTTAAGAAACCATTCACAAAACCTATACATTTAGGACACGTTTTTTTCACAACTTTTCAATATACTATGTCTTGTAAGAACTTTTCATATGAGTGCATTAAGTTGTACTCGAATTCTCCCCCTCATTAACAGAAGCGAAGGACACAGTCCTTCGCTTCTTGTATGTCCGGTATTATTTTTCTGCTAATTCCTCTGCCAGCTTTTCCAGATTATCAATATCTGACGCCCTTACAGCGGAACGGATAGTTACCATATTATCCAGTACCGTAATATCCTTCATCGCCTCAAACTGCTGTCTCATCAGTTTGCCTGCCATCGGCGCCCAGGAACCATTTTCAATAATTGCCACTGTCCGTTTCTGGTACGCCTTTATCTTCAAATGATAAATAAAGTCCTCCATAACCGGCATGATACTTCCATCATAGGTAGGGGATGCCACTACCATACGGTCATAACGGAAGGCGTCTTCGATACATTCTGCCATATCCTCTCTTGCCAGGTCGGATATTGCCACCTTTTCCACGCCCTTTTCCTCCAGCCTCGCAGCAAGCTCCTTCGCCGCAACAGCCGTATTTCCGTGAAGAGAAGAATAGGCGATAAATACACCCTTATCCTCCGGCTCATAGCTGCTCCATATATTATATTTTCCAATATAATAATCCAGATTTTCTGAGAGCACCGGACCGTGTAACGGACAGATAATCTTTATGTCAAGGGTCGCCGCTTTCTTAAGTAATGTCTGCACCGGCATGCCATATTTCCCAACAATATTAAAGTAATATCTTCTCGCCTCACATGCCCAGTCCTCATCCGCATCCAGGGCTCCAAACTTTCCAAATCCATCTGCGGAGAATAAAATTTTATCCTGGGACTCATAGGTTACCATAACCTCCGGCCAGTGCACCATAGGAGCCATAATAAAATTCAAGGTGTGGCTTCCAAGCTCTAAGGTATCTCCCTCCTTAACTACAACACTTCTGTCCGTAATATCCACATCAAAAAACTGTGGCAGCATTCCAAACAGCTTGGCATTGGACACAAGCTGAATATCCGGATACTTTTCAAGCACCTCCGCAAGATTTGCCGAATGGTCTGGCTCCATATGGGAAATAATCAGGTACTCCGGCGTCCTGTCTCCCAGAACCTTCTCTAAGTTTACAAACCAGTCCTCTGCCTTTCTTTTATCTACCATATCCATAATGGCAATCTTTTCATCCATAATCACATAGGAATTGTATGACACCCCGTTTGGAATTATATATTGTCCCTCAAACAAATCCAAATCCCTGTCATTTACACCCACATAATACACACTGTCTGTAATTTTCATTGCCTCTTCCTCTCTTTCCTGCTTTTAATTTAAATTATAACCTCTAATCTTCCCTGCTCCACAGATAACAGTAAGCCTGGGTACGTGCCGCAAAATACTCTGTGTCAAGCAGCTTCCTCACCTCTGCCCTTGTGTACCACCCCGCTTCTATCTCCTCAACGGTTGAGGTACTTGGTGCAAAGGTTCCACCTGCCACGCCAACAACGCAGATATTTTTCTCATTTGAAAAGCCGATTGCCGAAAAGCTCTCCCCCAGTACGTCCTCTATCCGGAGCAAATCCAGTCCCGTCTCCTCTTTCAGCTCTCTTCTCGCACTTTCCATAAATTCTTCCCCCGGGTCAATGAGTCCCGCCGGGAAATTAAATACAAAATCCCCACAGGCCATACGGAATTCCCTGTTCAGCAGCAGCTTATCCCCAGTCTCATCGTGCATAATCAGGACCACCGAATCCGGCGGATGGTCTGCCAGCTCCTCCCTTGTAGTCATCTCCCGGTTCCGGCTTATCATCTCATAAACCTTCTGCTTGTGGTCAATGGTTTCATATGTAATGTCGTACCGGTTGATAAATTTACCCTGCTCTTTTTTCTCAATTCCAACGAATTTCACACCGCTGTCTCCTTCTTACCATGCAATCCTTTTTCCATCCCGACCCGGAAAGCTATACAAATCTCCTACAGTGTCACGGAATAACTGCTTGCATACATACTCTTCAACTGCTCTGTCCGATTGTACTGCTCACCAATACAGAATTCCTTCGACCAGGTCATATAATATGCCCATGGGACACGGGACTGCTCCAGCTTATGAATATCCGGAATATATCCCACCTCCGCCAGAGCAGCCACCTTGTTTCCGGTAGTGCCTGCCACAAGCTTTTCATAGTGTTCCCGATAATCAGTAGACTCATATTTTTCCAGATAAATATCCACAGAAACCACATCCACATATTCATCACCGGGATAGCCTTCCTTTAACGGACAGTTCCACACCCATAATAAATTATCCAGATGATGTACCTGGGTGTAATGCACAAACATCAATTTATACAATTCTCTCGCAATTTCCGCTCCCTTAGCTCCCCACCAGAACCAGGTTCCCTCTGATTCATGAAAGGGTCTCCAGAGAATGGGAATATCCGCTTCACAGAAACGCTTTAATGACTCCGCAATCACATCCATATCATGAAAAAATGCAGCCCTCTCCGGTGAGCCCTCTTCCAGAACGCGGCTTGCATCAAAGTCTGTATGCTCCGCATAAAAGGACTTGTCCCTGCCTCCGATTGGGGAGAACCAATGAAATGTAAATGTAACTATACCCTCTGTCTCCTTTGCCCACTGGTATGCCGTCTCCAATGTTCCCCGGTTTTCATATACCTCCCGCATACAGGGCTCTGAAGTATCCTCATAATTGATGTTCGGCGAACAGGCAAGCAATTCAAAGCCTCTCAGCTTAGGCTCTTTTCCCGTCACCTTGCGGATATATTCAATCTCCTCCATGGGAACTGTCTGGGTATGCTGTCCTGTAATAATTCCATTACCGGCGGTCTCATATAAATAGTTTAATAAGTGAACGGCATTTTTTGTTGCCCCTGGGTTTACAGGCATCGCCATATAAATACCCTCCTTGTGTCATATTTCTGTGTCTTTCAATCCGCTCAAAGGCGATATCACTTTTCTTCTGCATTTTCCGGAAGCTTAACCTCAATACAAAGCTCCTCTAACTGCTTTGCATCCACCACATCCGGTGCATTGCTCATGAGGCAGGACGCATCCTTAACCTTAGGAAATGCGATTACATCCCGGATGGAATCTGCTCCGGTCATCAGCATAATCATACGGTCAAGACCAAATGCAAGCCCTGCATGAGGCGGAACACCGTACTTAAATGCATTTAACAAAAATCCAAAACGGTCATACGCCTCCTCCTTGGAAAATCCAAGCAGTCCAAACATCTTTTCCTGTACATCATCCTGATGGATTCTGACAGAGCCTCCACCAAGCTCCACACCATTCAGCACAATATCATATGCCTTTGCCCTTGCTTTGCCCATATCCGTGTCTAAAAGCTCTAAATCCTCATCCATCGGCATGGTAAATGGATGATGCATCGCCGTATACCGCTCTTCCTCATCGGACCACTCAAATACCGGAAATTCCGTAATCCATAAAAATTTATAATCATCCTTGCTTACTAAGCCCAGCTGGTCTGCCAGCTCACATCTCAATGCGCCAAGTACAGAATACACAATCTTGTCCCGGTCTGCTGCAAATAGCAGTAAATCTCCCGGCGCACCCTCCATCGCTTCAATCAGCGCGGACATCTCTTCCTCCTTCATGAATTTGGCAAAAGAGGACTTAACGCTTCCATCCTCCTGGATTGCAATATAGGCAAGTCCCTTTGCCCCATATCCCTTTGCAAAATCCACCAGTGCGTCAATCTTCTTTCTCGGCATTGCGCCCTGTCCCTTTGCATTGATACCACGAACAGAACCACCATTTTCGATTGCGCCCTTGAACACTCCAAACTCACAGTCTTTTACAATATCCGTTACGTTCTTAAGCTCCATTCCAAAACGGATATCCGGTTTGTCAGAGCCAAAACGGTCCATTGCCTCCTGCCAGGTCATTCTCTGAATCGGAAGAGGCACCTCTACTCCAATACTTTCCTTAAACACCTTTGCCAGTAACCGCTCATTTACATCCAGTACATCCTCCACGTCCACAAAGGATAATTCCATATCAATCTGGGTAAATTCCGGCTGGCGGTCTGCACGTAAATCCTCGTCCCGGAAGCATTTCGCCACCTGGTAGTAGCGGTCATAGCCGGAACACATCAACAGCTGCTTAAAAATCTGCGGTGACTGCGGCAGCGCATAGAAGCTTCCCGGATGCACACGGCTTGGCACAAGATAATCCCTTGCCCCCTCCGGAGTTGACTTATTTAAAATCGGAGTCTCAATCTCCAAAAAGCCCTCCTCTGCCAGAAAGTTACGGATAATGCTTACCACCTTGCTTCTGAGAATCAGGTTGCGCTGTAAATCCGGACGTCTAAGGTCTAATGGACGGTATTTTAAGCGTACCTCCTCCTTTGTCTTTGAATTTTCCTCAATCGGAAACGGAGGTGTTTCCGCCTCGGAAAGGATTCTTAAATCCGTTGCAATAATCTCAATATCACCGGTTGCCAGATTCTTGTTGATTCCACCAGCACGAAGCGCCACCTTACCGGTAATGGCTGCCACAAATTCACTTCTCAGCTTCTCCGCCTTGGCAAAGCTTTCGCTTCCACACTTATCCTCCTCAAAAATAACCTGCAAAATACCGCTTCTATCTCTCAAATCCACAAAAATAATTCCGCCCTTATTGCGGCTCTTCTGTACCCAGCCCATAACGGTAACGGTTTCACCTGTATTTTTGTTACTTACTTCTGTACATCTATGGGTTCTTTTCAAACCCTTCATTGATTCTGCCATAGTTGCTCCTCCTGATTTCTTTTCACAATGCATTTTCTATGTCGTAACTCAAAAAATGACCACTGGACATTATTCTCATATGCCTGGCAACACAAACAAATGCATGGGCAAGCCTGCCCATGCATCATTATATATTTTTTTTAATTATTTGTACAGTTTAAAACAAAATCTTTTTGCCATAAATCCTTGTAATGCAAACAAAGGTAATCCGCACCGCAAATGCCGTTTTTTCTGTTTTCTTATTTTCCATCAATTATAATCTCTTCATTGTTTTTATCCAGTCCTATTATGATTTTATTTTCAAAATCATATGTAAGACAGCCCGTTATTGTCTCATGTGAATACACATCATACCCGGCAACCGAAATCCTTTTTGCTTTCTCATCAATTTGTACATATTCATCATCCAGCCGCCCATAGAATTCCTTAGCGCTTTTAAAGGAAAACCGTCCATAAAAAAGCTTAACGATATCATATCCATTATCATAGGACATTTTCATGCATTCCTCTTCAAGAGGCAAATCCATTGGTGTCGGAAGATAAACTATCGAATCACTATAACGATACCAAGAATAACAATTTTTCACATCATATCCATCATTATAGGAGTCATATGACAAAATAAAATAATTATTATCAGAATAAAACAATTTTGCCGGATATTCTCCCGGGTCTTCATAATACGTAATATCCCTTATAAAATCTTTATTTTCACTTAAATATTTTTCTATATCTTTTCCTGTCTTAAAAAATGTACGGCATTCACCAAAATCTGTATATATTTCTCTGGCAGGTAATTCACATATAACATACCGTTTTTCCATACCATTCCAGTTACTGACAACTATTTTCGTTTTCTTAAAACAGAGCCAGTAGACTAAAAATATCGCCAGTAATACTACAATTATGACTATACTGCGTATCCATCTTTTTTTCATGACAATTCTCTTCATTTCAATTTTGTTATGCACTTCTATTTCTTCAGTTTCCCGTCTTTTGTGACATTCTTTAATTTTGTTTTATAAAATGCCCCAGAGCCAATAGTTCTTATACTTTTTATATTTTTTACTGTCTTTAAATTTGTACAGCGGTAAAACGCTCTTGCCTGTATCTTCTTGCATCCATTTGGCAAAATAACCTTTTTAACCGGGCTATACGCAAATGCCCGGCTGGCTATCGTCTTTACTCCCTTTGGCACCTTATATGTACCTTTCTGCGTTACTGCACCATATAATATTTTACCATTCTTTGATAACACAGAACCTTTTACACTCTTAAATCTAGTGTTTTCTTTATCAATATAAATTGTTTTTAATTTCATAAAATTTGTAAAGGTTCCCTTTTCAATACTGGAAATTGTTTTAGGCAAAATAATTTTCTTTGTTTTTTTATTTTTTTCACATTTGTAGCTATCCTGTTTTAACGATGCATCTGGATAATCAGGATAATATAAGCCCGTAATTTTTGTCACAATATATTCTTTATTTCCGATGGAAACTGTTTCTGGAATGTTAATCACTGTAAGCTTATTCTGCAGCTTTGCACTAACTTCTCCTTCTTTATTATCGGTGGCATCTTTTATGATATAATAATCAGCTGCCTTTGTTTTTAAATCCGCATCCAACAGCTTCGCTTCGGCTTTGGAAGAATAAGCTCCTGCCAGACACACTATACTAAATATAGATAATAATAATTTTAATGTTAATGACTTCATCTGATTTCTCCCATATTTTCATATAATCTATCTCTTTCAGTCACAGTTTATAATCTTTTGTATATATTTGTCAAGTATAGTCCTTCATTCTTAATATTTTCTTAATATAATTATAAGGCTTGTAGCTTTATTTATTTTATCCTTAAACAAAAAAGTCATTGAAGAAACATAATTTACAAATTTCTTCAATGACTCTCTATCCTAATCATTCTTTTTAATAATTACATTTTGTCCACAAAAAATTCCTCGAAAACAGTATACCCTTCCTTCTGCATCTGTTCCTTCTGAAACTTCTTATTCTTCTTCATAACTGCAATATTAATCTGCCTGCCTTCCCTCCGCTGTTCATTGGCTTTCTGCAAAATGGTAAGCATTTTGTCCTGTGGCATATTTTTCTCCACAAGATACGCAATCCTGTCACCCTTTGAAGGCACCTGATACTCCTTCTCTAATAAAAGCATGACAATACGCTCAAACCCGATGGAAAAACCACAGGCCGGTGTATTCTGTCCAGTAAACTTCCCTATCATTTCATCATATCTTCCGCCACCGCCTACGGAGCCGCCAAATTCATCCATGGAAATCTCAAAAATCGGACCGGTATAATAGCTCATTCCCCGCACCAGCGTCGGGTCAAAGGCAATCTTAAAATCGGCTGCCTTTGTGGCATTGACGCTTGCCATAATGGTCTCCAAATCCTCAGCAACCCCTGCCTCTAAGCAGCCGCCTAAGGTATCCTTCAAAAACCGGACACCCTCAATATCAGAACCGGTGTTTTCAAACAATGCCAGATATTTCTCTACATTTTCTTTCGGGTATCCCTGCTCTGTCAGCTCGGCAGCCACCCCTTCAAGACCAATCTTGTCCATCTTGTCCAGGGTGATAAAAACATTGTCGTAATCCTGCTCCTCAAAGCCGCTGTAGGCTGCCATCGCCTTTAACATCTTACGGTTATTCAGACGGATTGTGAATTTCTCAAACCCGATTTTTCCAAGAAGTGTGGTGGTGGCGGTAATCAGCTCAATCTCCGCAAGAATTGTAGGTTCCCCTAAAATATCAATATCACACTGCATAAACTGGCGGTAGCGCCCCCTCTGGGGTCTGTCAGCCCGCCATACATTTCCCATCTGCAATGCCTTAAACGGACTTGGCAGGTCGTTGGCATTATTTGCATAATAGCGGGAAAGCGGAAGGGTCAAATCATAGCGGAGACCGCCATCCACCAAAACATCCGTATTCTCCGTGGATGCTTTGTCAACGGAAGCGGCAAGCTTATCCCCACGCTTTAAAATTTTAAAAATCAGCTTTTCATTTTCACCGCCCTGGTTTGAGCTCAAATTCTCAATATGCTCCACACATGGCGTTTCCATATTGCAAAAGCCAAATGTTTTGTAGGTTTCCTTTATCTGTCCCATTACATAATCGCGGATTTCCATCTCCTTCGGTAATATATCCTTCATTCCGGTAACCGGTTTTTTCTTCATAGCCATTTTCTTATATCCTTTCCTTATATATCCTGACTGGTCTATTCTCTGCCGGTTTTTCCTAAAACACCAGCTTATCCTTTTCTTCCCCGTTCATTTCCCGTGCCACAATTTCATCATGTACAATACTCTGAAACGGCAGAAAAACATTCATATCAAAATGCCGAACCTCCTCAATCAGCAGCTCCACCGCTGTTTTGCTGTCAAATGCCTTGCGGTATGGACGGTCTGAGGTCAATGCCGCAAAGACATCACATACCCTTAAAATTCTCGCTCCCAGTGGAATGTCCTCCCCCACCAGATTATCCGGATAACCGGTTCCATCAAAATTTTCATGATGATGCAGAATCATTTCACACACCCTGTCCGGATATCCCTCATTTTTCACCACTTCATAACCCAGACCTGCATGCAGCCTGACATAACGCATTTTTTCCACATTCAGTGTGTCATCATCTCCACCGTACAGATAGGTGCTTGCCCGCAGTTTGCCAATGTCATGGAGCATACCTGCCACCTCCACATCATGACAAAATGCCGAATCCATTTTCAGCTCCTTTGCAAGCTTTCCTGCCAGACGGCTCACCTCTATGCCATGAGCAATCTCCGCTCTCAAATCTTCATTCAGATAGTAAGACATTTCGTCCACTTCCACGTCTTCTCTGTCAACCTGTATCATACAGCTCCTCCTCTCCATAAAGGTGCTAACAACCCGCAAACATTTTCTGCTTCCGCTCTATCATCTCGTCAATCCGTTGGATATAAGCATCCACATTCTTTACATTTTCTACCCTCTCTATACGGTTTTCCTTATGAAATACAAATTTGGAGGATGCTCCTGCCCCCATGGCAAGAATATCCAACTTCTCCTCCATAATCAGTATGTTATAAATACATTCCTTTCCAGATTTACTATAACCAATATTTTCAAGCTTACCTGGAATATTTTTCTGACGGTACAGATAATAGGGAAACATTCCCAATTCTCTGGCACAGCTGTCCACCGCCAGCAGCATTTCATTGGTACTTCCCTTGATAAGCTTCTGATATTTCTCCATCTCAATATTCAGATTCGCCGCACGCTTAATCGCCAGAGAATGTACCGTAAGACTGTCCGGCTCCAGCTTTTTAATCTCGGAAAGTGTGTATTGGACATCCCTGATATCCTCTCCCGGAAGCCCGACAATCATATCCATATTAATATTGGTAAATCCTGCTTCTCTTGCCAGTCCAAATGCTTCCTTTGTCTGTTCCACAGTATGTGCACGTCCAATCAGCTTCAGAGTCGCATCTGACATTGTCTGGGGATTAATGCTAATCCGTTCCACTCCCAGGTCTCTTAAACAGCTTAGCTTATCCGAATCAATACTGTCCGGTCTGCCGCACTCTACACAAAATTCCCTTACATATTCCATATCAAAGGTCTGTTTCAGCCTTGTAATCAGTTCAGCCAGATGTGCAGCTGACAGTGCGCTTGGGGTTCCTCCCCCGATATATATGGCAACCAGCCGCTTATTTTTGTAAGCCGGCGCCTTTGCCACAAATTCCATTTCTTTATATAACGCCTGTAAATACGCCTCCATTCTATCCTGATAAGCTTCCACAGGATAGGAGGTAAAGGAACAATACAGGCATCTGGTAGGACAGAACGGAATTCCAATATAGATACAATATTCCTCTTCATAACAAAAATCCCGGAATAACTCCTGTTCCTTTTTTGCCACTTCAATGCAGATATCAGCCTTCTGGGGAATTGTCAGATACGTATTCGTATAAACCTTATGTATGAAATCCTCTGTCTCCCCATGCTCCAACAGCTCTGTGGCAATCTTGGTGGGACGTACTCCTGTCAGACTTCCCCAGGGAAGCTCTTTTCCCGTATACGCAGAAAGCATCCGGTACAGCGCAGCCTTAAGGGGATTTCTGGCTATCTTTTTATTGAGATAATCCACCACCACTGTTTTTTGCTTAAAATAACCCTGCTCATCCTCTAATGTAAATGTAACCGAACCGCCGCTGCTTACCTGAGTTTCCACATCCGAATCTGCGGTATATTCTACCGATAAGGATATTCTTGTATTCTCCGGCTTCTGTACAATTTTCTCATTGTCAAAAAAAGCCTGCAGCATCGCTCTTATATCGTTGTTATAAATTTCTGCATTCTGCTCCAGGTATATCATTCTGCCTCCAAATTCTGTTTCCGTGCTTGGTTTATTTTAAATGTCCTCCACAGACCATATTGGTTTCTTTTTCCCAGCCGATGGTGGTGCTGTCCATATGTCCCGGAAATACCTTTGTTTCATCCGGCAGTGTAAACAGCTTCTCATGAATGGAGTTTAAAAGTACCGCCCCATTTCCGGTAGGAAAATCCGTTCTTCCCACGCTGCCGCAAAATAATGTATCTCCCGCAATGACGGACTGCAGTTCCTCGCTATAATAACACATTCCACCTGCAGTATGTCCCGGTGTCAGAATACAGGTAAGGGTTGTCCCTATAATCTCAACCTTTTCCCCATCTCTTAACACCCGGTCTGCCTCCAGCGTCATCGGCATGCCAAACATAGCCGACAGATTCACGTCTAATTTACCAAGAACCTGTTCATTTTCTTCCTTTGAAGCATATACCGGTACATGAAAGGTATCCTTTAACTCTTTTACCGCACCAATATGGTCAAAGTGACCATGGGTTAAAAAGATTGCCTGTAATTGAAAGGCAGAATCTGAAAAAATCTCCTTTAACACCTCCGGCTCCGCTGCCGGGTCAAACACAATACATTCCCCTGTATCATGATTTACCATAATATAACAATTGGTTCCCATATCCCCTAAGGTCTTGCGGAATATCTCTAAATCTGCCATATTTCTAATACCCCTTTATCACAATTTTCCATCTGGTGTATTTACTTTCTAAAACCTATCCAACACTTCTCTCCACATCCAGTACCCCAGGCACCATGCGAAGCTTCGCAATCACATGGTTTAACTGGTCTACGGTTTTAATATCGAATGCCACGGTAAAGGTTGCCCGTTCGTTTTTGTTGTTACTCTTACTGTTCACCGCTGTAACATTAATATTTGCCTCTGTGAACACCTTGGATATATCAAACAGCATTCCGGTACGGTCCGCCGCAAAAATACGGATTTCAGAAGAATAGGACGCCGTTGGATTCTCCGCCGCATCCGCCTGCCATTCCGCATCAATCAGTCTGGAACGGTCTGCATCTCCCATGCCTACAATATTAATGCAGTCGGTACGATGTATGGAAATTCCTCTTCCTCTTGTGACATAGCCCACAATTTCATCTCCCGGCACCGGAGAACAGCATTTGGAAAAATGTACTGCTACATCATCCACGCCCTTAACTGTAATTCCACCCTTCGATTTATTAATCCGGTGAAGGTCTGCACTGTGATTCAGCTGTTCTAACAAATCCTCTTCCGTTAGCTTTGATTTCTCTTCCTTGTTATAAACATCAATTAATTTGTTCATAACCTGACCCTCTTTGAGGGCACCATGACCGATTGCTGCAAGAACCGAATCCCAGTCTCTGAAATTATACTTGGTCATTACAGCCTTCAACAGCTCCGGTTTGGAATATGTGGCATAATTATAGCCTTTGGTCTTACAGTAATTCGACAAAAGCTCTTTTCCCCTGCTGATGTTATCTTCCTTAAATTCCTGCTTAAACCACTGGTTAATCTTATTTCTTGCCTGTGCCGATTTCACTATGGATAACCAGTCACGGCTCGGCCCTTTGGAATTCTGTGAGGTTACAATCTCTACCCGGTCACCATTTTTCAACTCATACGTTACCGGCACCTGTCTGCCATTTACTCTGGCTCCCACCATTTTGTTGCCCACTGCAGAATGAATGCTGTAGGCAAAATCAATCGGGGTAGAGCCTGCCGGGAGATTCTTCACATCTCCATTTGGTGTAAAACAATACACCTGTTCTGCAAACAAATCCAGGTCGGTCTTAACCGCACTCATGAATTCTTTATTATCTTCTGTATCTCTCTGCCACTCTAATATCTGGCGCAGCCAGCTTAATTTTTCTTCCTCTTTATCCTGGGTAGTTCCGCTTAAATTCTCCTTATATTTCCAGTGGGCGGCAATACCGTATTCCGCTGTCTTATGCATGTCATAGGTCCGGATTTGGATTTCAAAGGGCTGTCCACTCTTACTAATTAGTGTGGTATGCAGTGACTGGTACATATTGGACTTTGGCATTGCGATATAATCCTTAAACCTGCCCGGAATCGGCTTATATTTCTCATGGATAATTCCCAGTGCCGCATAGCAGTCCCTTACACTGTCCACAATAATTCTGACTGCAAAAATATCGTATATCTGGTCAAGGGTCTTATTCTGGTTGACCATTTTTTTATAAATACTGAAAAAGTGTTTTACACGTCCATTAATCTCCGCCTTAATACCTGCTTCATCAATACACTCCTTGACGTCATGCACAATATCCGCAATAAAGCTTTCTCTTTCCTCCAGACGCTCATCAATCTCTGCTTTTAATTCCTTAAACTTTTCCGGCTCTAAATACTGCAGGGAAAGGTCGTCTAATTCCACCTTTATCTTACTAATACCCAAACGGTGAGCAATGGGAGAATAAATATCCATCGTCTCCCTTGCCTTTTCAATCTGCTTTGCCGGAGACTGGTACTGTAACGTCCTTAAATTATGCAGCCGGTCTGCCAGCTTAATCAAAATAACACGGATATCCTTTGCCATGGCAAGAAACATTTTGCGAAGATTCTCTGCCTGCAGTTCCAGCTTATCCTGTGAAAAATTGAGCTGGGTAAGCTTTGTTACGCCATCCACCAAAAGCAGAATCTCCGGTGAAAATTCCTTTTCAATCTCTTCATTTGTCATAACCGTATCTTCAATTACATCATGAAGAATTCCTGCCACGATTGTTTCCTTGTCTAATTCCAGCTCTGCTAAAATAATGGCAACACAGAGAGGGTGCATAATATATGGCTCACCAGACTTGCGCAGCTGCCCTTCATGAGCCTTACTGGCAATGGCATACGCTTTCTCTATCATGGTGATATCTGTATTCGGATGGTACTCCAGCACCTTCTCAATCAGAGTCTTATAAAGCTCCTCCGGAGGTGTAAAATCTTTTGGTGTAGAAAGTTCCTTATCCTTGTTTATAATCCCTGCCATATGCTCACCTTCTTTTCCGTTTTATCCTTAACACTGTATATTCTTTCCATAGGTATAAGTATATCCCATATCTTCAAAGATGTAACTCTTATTTTTAAACATTTTTAATTTTTGTAAAATTTGCCATAAAAACGTGTTTCATTTAATGCCTTATCGGTAAATCTTTCCATTATCCCTTCTGTAAATCTATAGAACCTCTCTCACCGCAGCCATGGCATAGCGCTTAATCTGCAGCTGTATTGACCGGTTTCCATTAAATTCATTAACTGACGGATAATACACTATGTTAAGAACAACATTATTCAGCCAGCCATGCATCATCTTATCGTATTCTTCCTGTCCAAACCACTCAATAATGTTATCGGAAAATTCCTGGGCATTAAAATATATGCCCTCTCCGGTATACCCATCGCTGCTCTCCAGCGTTACCTTTACCACATTTCTATCCTTACCCAATATTTTTGCCGAAAGTACATTTAATTCCTTCTGTGCAAAAACCGGCTTCTCATTTCCCTTTCCGAAGGGAGCAAGGGCATCTATTTCTTCTATCAGTTCTTCCGTAATATAAGACATTGGCATAGGGACATCAATCCGCACCTTTGGAATAAATGCATCCTCCGGCAGTTCACAGGTCTCGTTTATCTGTCTGGTAAATGCATCCAGATTCTCCTTACCCAGGGAAAATCCAGCCGCCATGGCATGGCCGCCGAATTTTAACAACAAATCACTGCACTTCTGCAATGCCTCAAACATATGATATTCTTCTATGGAACGTCCGGAGCCCTTCAGTACCCCCTCCTCCTCACTGTCCACTAAAACCAGTACCGGATGATGAAACTTTTCCCTGATTCTGCCTGCAATGATACCTGCCAGACTCTCATGGCAGTCCGGAAGATAAATGACAAACACTTTCATTTCCTGTGCATCCTGTAAATACGCTTCTGCTGCTTCCACACCCCGGATTGTCATCTCCTTGCGCTCTTCATTCACTGCATAGATTGCATCTGCCTTCGCAATCGCCTTCTCTGTATCCTCTTCCAACAGCAGCTCCATGGAGGCAATGGCGCTTTCGAGCCTGCCGGAAGCGTTAATGCATGGTCCCAGCTTAAAGCCCACATGATATGCATCGATTGTCACATCGGACAGCGCATTAGCGCCAATCAGAGCCCGGAGGCCCTTATTTTCCGAGTGATTCAGCCTCTCTAAGCCGTACACTACAAAAATGCGGTTTTCATCTGTCAGCGATACCACATCACATATGGTAGCAATTGCAACAAATTCCAAAAACTGATATATTTCTTCCCTTGGAATATCTCTTTTTATAAACAGAGCTTCCACCAGCTTATAAGCCACACCGGCTCCGCAAAGGTCGTCAAAGGGATAACCGCAGCTTTTCTTTTTGGGATTCAGAATCACATCAGCCGGAGGTAAAATATATTGCCTGTTATCCCCATCTGTAATATATGGTATCTGATGGTGGTCCGTAACCACCACAGTAAGGCCTGACTCCTTTGCTTTTGCTAAAGCTGCATTGGCAGCGATGCCATTATCACAGGTTACTATGGTGCGAATACCATCCTCCACAGCCTTTTCTATAATTTCCTCATTAATGCCATAACCATCCCTTACGCGATGGGGAATCACATAATCCACATCTGCTCCAATCCGTCGGAACCCTTTGTAGAGAATATAGTTTGACATCACTCCGTCCACATCATAATCGGAAACAATCCGTATGGGATGCCCCTCCTCAATATCATGACAGATAATGCGAACCGCCTGGTTCATATCCTCCATTAAAAAAGAGTCGTGGAGCTTGTCAAGCTCCGGATGAAGAAATGTTTCAAACTGAGATTCCTCCAATCCCCTGTTCACCAGAATCCTTGCCACCACAGGATTAATATCAAATTGTCTGCCAAGGGCGTCAAAATCTGCCCGTTTTGTTCTTATGACCCAGTTCTGTTCTGCCATACCAGATAACTCCTATTTTCTTGATAACCATATAACTATGATAGGGACATGGTTATCCACCATGTCCCCATTATTTTCATTTTTATGCATTCTTTGCATTTTTCTTAGCAGTACCGTTTTTCCTGTTACCGGAATTCTTTTCCTGTTTACCCATTTTGGTTTTAAACAGATACCATAACGGTCCGGTAATACATACAGAAGAGTAGGCACCACAGATAATACCGCTCATCAAGGTCAAAGCAAATTCTTTGATAGAGGTTACACCCATAATATATAATACGAACACCATAACAAAGGTTGTCAGGGATGAATAAATTGTTCTCGTAAAGGTCTGGGATATGGATGTATTTACAATGTTTGCATAAGTCTCGCCTTTTCCATTCATAGCAACCAGATTCTCGCGAATACGGTCAAATATAATAATTGTCGCATTAATGGAATAACCCACTATGGTCAGCATACAGGCAATAAATGTGTTACCAACAGACAATCTTCCAATGGAATAAATGGCAAATACCACCAACACATCATGCAGTAATGCTATAACTGCTGCTGCGCCAAACTTCACATCACTAAATCTCACCGCAATATAAATCAGCATCAGCACAGTTGCAATCAACACGGAGATAATAGCATTTCTCTGCATCTCACTACTAATCGTAGAGCTGATATTCTCAATTCCAAATTCCTTTACCTTAAAGTTTGTGCGAAGGGCTTCTTCCACTGCATCACGCTGTGCAACTGTAAGCTCTGCTGTCTTAAACACAATCTCATTTGTTCCCTTTACATTCTGTACCTGGATTCTGGAATCTGATATATCCGCTGTTTCTGCTATAACCGGAAGAATCTCGCTTTCTGCCGCCTCCAAATCATAATAATCCTCAAATTCTACTGTCATGGCAGTACCACCGGTAAACTCCAGATTATAATTGAGGGCAGAGCCTGTCTTTGATTTAAATACAGGCAGTGCAATTAATCCTGCTGCAATGGCAACAAAGGAAATAATATATGCAATCCGGCTGAATTTGACATAATCCTGAACCTTTGAATCCTTTTTAGAACCGTAAAGCTTCGGATTCTTCAAGCCTAAGGTATATACAGCCTTTAACAGATTCTTTGTCACAAACAGAGCGGTAAACATGGACAATACAATACCGATTCCAAGGGTCAAGGCAAAGCCCTTAATTGTACCTGTTCCCATAATATATAACACAACAGAAGCAATCAGGGTTGTAATGTTACTGTCCAAAATAGCCGACAACGCCTTGTTAAAGCCTGCGTCAATGGCACTCTTAACGGTAGAACCTGCTCCAATTTCTTCCTTTATACGTGTAAAGATAATAACGTTTGCATCCACGGCCATTCCGATTGACAGCACAATACCGGCAAGACCCGGAAGCGTAAGGCTGGCATTCAGTCCATTCAGGCAAAGCAGGGTCAATACAACATATGCAATTAACGCAAAAACGGAAACTACACCTGGAAGCAGATAAACCGCAATCATAATGACTGCCACAATCGCCATACCGATTGCACCGGCTTTCAGGGATGTACTTAACGCATCCTTACCTAAGGTAGCTCCCACTACGTTGGAACGCAGCTCCTTAAGGGTTAACGGAAGTGCTCCGATACGGATGGTCTGGGCAAGTCTTTCCGCCTCCTCATCATCCTTCATACCATTAATAACTGCACTTCCACCGGTAATAGCACTCTGAACTGTCGGATAAGAAACAACTTCTCCATCATAAATGATATAAATCGGCTTACCAATATTATTCGTTGTAGCCTCTGCAAATTTCTGTGTTCCCTCATCATTAAATGCAAGCTCTACCACATATTCCTTAACTGTTCCGGTATTATCAATCGTTGCACTGGCATTCTTAATATCAGAGCCGCTTAACACAACCTCATATTCTTCTCCGGCAGCAAACTTTGCATAATTATCTTCATCTAAAAATTCCAATGCACCTGGCTTACCCATATCCTCCAAAATTTCATTGGCATCCGTCACGCCAGGAATTTCAATACTGATACGGTTAGAGCCCTCCTTGTACACATTACTGTCTGTTGAATAAGAATCTGCACGCTGCTGCAGACGGTCAACCGTATCATTAATCTCCTGTTCAGTCGGGTTATCCTCTTCAATCTCATAAGTAATGCTGACACCTCCCGCAAGATCCAGACCCAGGATAATATTTTCTGCCTTACCGATATGATGCTTGCCAAGACCCTGAACCGTTGTATAGGTGCCTAATGCCAACGCTATAACAAAAACTATCAGCGTCAGCACACTGTTTCTCTTTACCTTTTTCATCCTTCTACTCTCCTTCTTCGCATATGTCAGCCAATGCTGCCTTTATCATAATTGCACATTCTACACGCTTGCGCTCCAGCTCACAGCCAATATCATAGGCATCCAGCAGATTGCCATGAAAATTGTATGAGTTTGCTGCACATCCTCCACTACAGTAGAACCTTGCAAAACAGTCCTTACATTTATCCTTTGCATATACATTACAAAGCTTAAACTCGTCTACCAGCTCCTGCTTTTCAATGCCGGCATCCACATTTCCCAGCTTAAATTCCTCCATACCAACAAACTGATGGCACGGATACAAATCTCCCCAAGGTGTAACCGCTAAGTATTCCGTTCCGGAACCACATCCCGAAAGTCTCTTGTAAAGACATGGACCACCTGTTAAATCTATCATAAAATGGAAAAAGTTAAACCCCTTTCCAGCCTTTTCTCTTTCTACCATCTCCCGGGCTAACAAATCATATTCTTCAAACAGCTTTGGCAAATCCTCTTCCTTAATCGCATAGGGCTGTGTATCCGGTGCCACCACAGGCTCTGCCGAGATTTGTTTAAATCCCAAGTCTGCCAGATGTAAAACATCTTTGGAAAAATCAAGATTATAATGTGTAAATGTTCCTCTTACATAGTAATTCGTCTGATTTCTCAGCTCCGCCATTCTTTTAAATTTATCAATTATTAAATCGTAGCTTCCCTTTCCATTTCTGGTGGGTCTCATAAAGTCATGGACTTCCTTACGCCCGTCCACACTCAGCACCACATTTGCCATTTCCCTGTTGGCAAACTCCATAACCTCATCATTCAGAAGCATTCCGTTGGTAGTAAGCGTAAACCGAAACTTCTTATTATGCTCCTTTTCCTGACTTCTGCCATAGGCTACTAAATCCTTCACCACCTGGAAATTCATAAGGGGCTCTCCACCAAAAAAGTCCACTTCCAGATTCACCCTGTTACCGGAATTGGCAATCAGGAAATCCAAAGCCTTCCTTCCAACCTCGTAGCTCATCAGAGAACGGCCGCCGTGGTATTCTCCTTCTTCTGCAAAACAATATTTACAGGCAAGATTGCAATCATGGGCAATATGCAGGCACAGTGCCTTCACCACTGTCCTTCTCTGCTTAAAATCAATAATTGCATCCCGGTAAACATCCTCCGTAAAAAGCTGTCCCGCTTCCTCCAATGCACGTATCTCCTCGCAGGCCTCAAGTATCTCTTTTTCCGGATACTGTGAAAGCTTACCGACAATCTCATTCTGATTAAATTCTTTATACAGGGCAATTACATCATAAACGATGTCATCTACAACATGAACAGAACCACTACAGACATCCAGCACGATGTTATACCCATTGTTTTTATACTGATGTATCACTTTAACTCCTTCTACGCTGCGTTAACAAATACTACAGCCCAGCTCCGGGACCTTCCTAACTCAAAAAATGTCCACTGGACATTTTTCTCATATACCAGGCAACGCAAACGAAAGAGGACAGCCGCTCGCAGCAGTCCTCTTTATTCCTTTCTTCTGACAAAATCAAATCATTATTTGTTCTCACAGGTCTGGTTACCGACAGTACAAGAGGTCTTGCAGGCTGACTGGCATGAAGTCTGGCACTCCCCGCATCCGCCTTTTTCCATTGTGCTCTTTAATGTCTTGTCTGTCAATGTTTTAATATGTTTCATTTTCCTTACCTCACATTCGTAATAATATATGGGTGATTGCCCAGTAACAGTATAAAGATAAATCTTTCGCATTTGTGGTATAGTATACCATAAGGTTTTTCTAAGGTCAACGATTAACTGAGCATGCCCCCTAAAAGTCCGCCGCCAATACAAAGCGCCGCTGTTGTCAGATTTGCTGTGCTTGCCACATGAAATGCCTGACCAATAACAATTGCCACAATGGATATAATCAAAATATATAAAAGCCCTAACAAGAAGCCCCATAAGAATTTTTGTTCCTTCACCCTTTTGCCAATGATAAATGCACCCAAAAAGGTTACAATTACATATATTGCAACAATTGCTATATCCGTTATAGATTCTGCAAGCTGAAATTTAAACACTAAAAATGCCAGGATTGCCAGCAGCACACCCGTAACTGCATAGGAAAAAATCAATCCCTTTATGACTATTCCAAATTTTCTTACAATACTCATATTTTCACTCCCTCACGACGCTTCTATATTTTATCACTGCGCTCATCTTAATGAATTATATGAGAAGGAAGCTGCATTTATTCCCCCTGCAGCAGGTCAATTATCTCAAACAGAGAATGGTATATCTGGTTTGCCAGAGGTCTGATTTCTTCTGTGGGTTCAATCAAGTCAATTACCATAACTGTATACAGACCCGCTCCTGATGCAGATTTCACACCGTTGATAGAATCCTCTACTCCTATTGCCTCATGAGGTTCTACCCCCAGCTCTTCACATGCCTTCAGATAGATATCCGGTGCTGGTTTTCCATTTGGCACAGTCCCACCGTATACAATCCGGTCAAATTCTTCTAAAATCCCGGCATTTTGCAGATTTCTCTCCGCTCTCTGCTGTATGGTAGAAGTTGCCAGACCCATCTTAATACCTCGTTGCTTTAAAAAGCGGAACAACTCCTTCACTCCTGGTTTTAAATCCAGTCCGTTCTGGCGGATATCCTCATCCATACGCTCCATTGTTTTTCCACGAAATGTATTATAATCAAAGTCCTGTCCAAAATAAGACTTCATCAGTTTTTCATTGTGTTCCTTTGTAGCTCCGGCAATCCTGTTACATAATTCCTTCATGATAATTTCCGGAATATTATATTCTTTTCCTGTTATCATCCAGTGCTTACGGTATAGCTTTTCTGAATCAAAAATAACTCCATCCATATCAAATACTACTGCTTTTATCATATCCACTTTTCTTCCTCTTCTTTTCTTCTTGTCCGAATCCAGAGCCAGATACAGGTAAATACAATCAGAAGCCCCATTCCTCCCAGCATTAGGACAATAGTTAACGGATTACTATACACAAAATATACGGTTCTGGTGACTTCATTGCCAGCCTTATCCCGGCAGTCCACCTCAATCCGATAGGAACCATACTCCGAATAGTTAAGCGTTCTGGTTTTCGCATCATATTCTACTCCATTCATTCTTACCGCCGTAATCTCATCCTCGGTATTGGTAAGTGTCAGTGTAACCACTCCACTTTCGCGCACATTCTCTCCATCCTTCACTCCGGTAAAAATAACCTTTGGTGCTGTATGGTCAATTATAAATTCCACATTTTCACTGTTATGGTGTCCTAATTCGTCTTCCACCTCAACATATAAATTATATTTTCCCTCTTCTGTAATTTCGTCTGTTCCGTTATATTCCACACCATTTAGCAGAATGCGGTAAGAAATAACCGTTAAATCCTTAAAGACCTCCTCCAGAGAATCTGCCAGTTTAAACTCCTGATAATATTCGCCGTCACAGCTTCCCACTTTATTAATCTGCGGCTTTGTCTGGTCCACTGTAAAATGAATCTCCCTGCTGTCCTGATTACCCGCCTCATCCCTTGACACAAGCTCAAAGGAATAAATGCCATCCTCCTGAAATGTCTGGGATAAGCTGCTCAGCTTCCCGGAATTAGTAAATTGTGGCAGCTCCACCTCTGTCACATTTCCGTCAATGTCTGTGCGAGTTCCCGTAATCACAACCTGGTTTCCTGAATAATAAGACTCTTCCACACTGAACTGCACCGTTGCCGGCTTACTCCACTGCTCGTAATTACCGGTTCCCGTTATACGAATCTCCGGCTTCGTCCGGTCAACGGAAAAATGTATGGTCTGAGGATGGGCGGTATTTCCCGCCTTATCCGTTGCTGAAATGGTGACGGTATAGGTTCCATCCTCCGAAAAGGTATGGCTCATAGCCGTTTTCTTTGCATTTCTCGGAAAGCCTGTTATTTCTTCCGTAGTGGTCTTACCATCTAACGACTTCTCCACCTGTATGGATACCTGATTGGTGGCGTAGAAAGACTCTTCACAGGTAAAATCAAGTGTCACCGGTGTTCCGCTCATGGAATCCTCTGTAGTTCCGGAAACCGTAACCTTTGGCGAAGTCTTGTCAATCACAAATGTAATGGTATTGGACACCGTCTGATTCCCTGCGCCATCTGTAGTAATTGCATATATTTTATATAAGCCTTCTTTTATTATTTTCCGATTACAGGCATCCTCATATTTTTTGGAATGAAATACTGCTGCCGATGCAGTATGAGTTCTGCCATCCAGCTTCCGGCTAATCATATAAACCGTCTTTGTCTTGTTATAAGACACATCCTGGACATCCGTCTTAAACACCTGGCTGGTATTATAATGCGTTCCATTCTGGAGACCCGACAACGTCACCTTAGGCTTTTCTTTATCAATATAAACCTGCCTCTTCACTACATTACTCGTGCCACAATTATTGGTTACCTCCACCTCCACTCCATAGCCTGTCACCCTGCTTGCGCTCTCAGATGCCGTTACATCATAGTCATAAGACTTAACCAGTTTATCGAAGGTTACTCTTTTAACCGTCTTGCCATTTACTCTGTATATTACCTCCTTTAAGCCAGACTTTTCATCTGCAACGGTTGTGTGGAAAGTAACATTCTTATTTGTCCATTTGGAATAGTCCGTGTCACACTCCATCTGAATCGAAGGAATAACCGTATTATAAACCAGATTGGTGGAAGTTATATGATTCTCATTACCGAGAACATCCTCCGCCCATATTGTAATCGAATTGTCAAACTCATTTACCTTCAAATCGGTGGGAACATAGACATAATACCGGTTCCCGGCTGATTTATGGGCTATGAACAGCGGTGCGTCTGCCGTCTGGTCCTGTGCTTTTCCAACCCTGACATATACCCTCTGGTCATTTACCAAAGTCACCATATCCTTCACCGAAAATTCTACCATAATCGCTTTATTACTATATATATTATGGTATTTCTCCCGAATCAGTCCATTCACATCAGAATACCGGACATTCGTAATCTGCGGTGCTGTATGGTCGATATAAAAAATTATCTTTTTCTCCTGTGCTTCATTTTGGGCAAGGTCTGTTCCGGTAAAGGTTATCTCATAAATTCCCTCTTTTGAAAATTGTAATGTACGTTCCGCAAGAAACTTTCTTTGCTCTTCCGAAGTATATTCACTTTTTGTCCATCCTGTTTCCCCCACATCATATACAGATAATTTCGTCCCCTTAATATCAAAGGCTTCCAATTCTTCATCCACATTGCTTCTGGTTACATGGATGTTATAATTGCTGTAATCATGATTGCGGTCAGCCGCCCGAAAAGTTACGGTAACCGGATTCTTTGTTTTTTGTTGATTCGCCACTCCGGTAACGGCAATCTCCGGTCTTTCTGTGTCCACCACAAAGTGGATTGTATAACCTTCCTCCTGTCCTCCAGTCCCCTTTGCTGCATTACCTGCTTTATCCTTTGCCTTAATTTTGATTGTATACGCTCCCTGATTACTGCACACATATTGAAACTGTGATTCTGTCTTATCCAGAGTGAGCTTTCCTGTTCTGTCATCTGTTTCATAATATGTCTTCCCCTCAAAGGTTCGTGTTACTTCAATGGATGCCTCGGCTCCATCCACATTAAATTCCTTAATAGTATAGGATAATGTCACCGGTCTGTCATAGTATGCACCATTTGCTAAAGCAGCGCCTGCAGTCTGGGTGATTACCGGAGCGGTCCAGTCAACAATAAAGGTTACCACCGTCTTTTCTTCCGGCTCGTTTCCTGCTTTATCTTTTCCTGTTATCTCCACCGTATAACGGCCCTCTTCACAAAACAGACTGCTGTTCTCAAAATAGATTATCCCGGTATTTTCCTCTTCCTTCCACTCAATGTTATTTCCAAGAATAGTGACAACCGGGCGTGAGCTTTTCTCTGTCAGTTTTGTCACCTTAATCTGATAGCTGTCTTTATTATGGTTCTCATCCTTCACGGAAAATCTCAGCGTCTGTCCGTTCTTATCCTTATATGCCGCATTGTTCTCCGTATCCGTCCACTCCCCATCCTCCATCCGCTGGATTTGAAATTCCGGAGCGGTCTTATCAATCACAAAATAACGGGTATGTTCGCTGCTTTTGTTACCCGCTGCATCCTGACCCTGTATCACAGTTGTATATCTTCCCTCTTCCGCATATGCAACCGACATCGTACTCTGTGGTCTGGTGATATCCTCCGGCTCCTCCATCGGCAAGGGATTCAACGGTTCTATCTGTCCAATCCCCTCCTTCATGGTCAGCACGCCCACCTGTGCACTACTCCAGTTCTGCTCTGTAACCTTAAAGCTTACCCTTGCATCATCCCTCAGATAGTAAACCTCTTTTCCCTCTTCCACAACCGCTTCTACCGGCGTATTCTCCTGTTTGTCATAAGAAACCTTCACATCTGTTATCGCAATTACCGGGTCTGTATTATCAATTATAAATTCTGCTGTTTCCGTTTTTTCTTCATTTTCAGGATTTTTATCCCTTGCCCATAAAATAATCTTATAGCTTCCATCCTCTGCATCCCCGGCAAAGGATAAGCTGGTATGTTGGGTATATCCGTCTTTTTCCCATACCGGAGATGGAACACTCTGGGTCTCACCATTTTTTATCAAAGTGACGGAACAATCACTTAAGCTTAAATCTGTTACCTCTAATCTTAATTCCAGGGTTTCTGTCTCCGTATTAAAAAACAATCCATCCACCGGACTGTAATCGTCTGCGTTTTTAATGGATAGCTCTGGCGCAGTATTATCAATAACAAATTTTGTTTCTTTTGTTGTATTATCATTACCCGCCAGGTCTTTTGCAACGGTATATACCGTATAAATACCATCCTCTTCAAATTCAATTTCCGTCTTTTTCCCATTTTGAAATGTTAAATCTGAATCATTATTGGACAGGGTATATTCCTTTTTTCCGTCTACCGTTATCTGCTCTACATGGACTACAATGGAACAGTTATCAAAATTCTCCTCCGTCACTGTCACTCCATAGGTAACCTTTTCTTCATAATCGTTATCCTCTGAGGAAGAGGCTTCGATTTGGACATCCGGCTCTGTTTTATCCAAAATGAACTCAGCTCTTTGTTCCTCTAATTCCTGGCTGCCCTTTTTCAGATAATAAACAACATTATAAACACCCTCGTCATATCCAGAGGCAATGCTGTATATTTCTTCCAGCTGCCTTGTATCTGACTTATCTGATTCATCAAAGATAAGTTCTCCTTCTTCTATCTTTACTCCATCCTTTTCGACAATGCGGTAAGCAGCATATCCCTCACTGGAATCCCATTGTCCAGCCTCATAAACCACCTTGACTGCACTTTTATCGGCTGCAATGCTTCCACCCGAAGGATTCTCCTCTGACATTGCATAGACCTTTAATGAATATACCGGCACAGCAGAACTGCTCTGAACACTGTTCTCCACATCTTGGACGGCAACAGCTATGTCAGCCTCTCCACCAACAGACTGGTCTGCACTCAAATCAAAAACCTGCTGCGCAGACACTATGGCTCCTTTCATATAGCCGGAAAACAGATTAACGATTAATAACGCAACCATTATATATGCAATTGTCTTTTGTTGTATTGTATACAAGCTGCGCATCACGCCATCTCCTTTCCATCCCTCTTATGCTTAAGCAATTACGAAACTTTTTATTTTCCTATTCCCCGGCAAATTCATCTCCAATACTTTCATCTGTATGAACAACGGTTGCCTGGTCTTCCACTTCAAAGATATCCGGAAGCGGTTTCTCTTCACCGGTAAGTATGCTTGTAGCTTCATCCTCACCGGATGACGGTATAACTATCCTCTCTGCCATATTCAGTATGCTGGTGCTCTCGTCTGCTATGACAACTGTCGAATTCTCCAATCCATCCAGTACCGCAGTTTCTTCCTCTCCCAATACTGTGGTCAGCTCATCCTCTTCATCCAGTACCGTAGTTACGTCCTCTCCCAGCACTGCTGTCAGTTCATCCCCTTCATCCAGTACCGTAGTCACCTCGTCTCCCAGCACTGCCGTCAATTCATCCCCTTCTTCCAGTACCGTGGTTTCTTCTTCTCCCAACGTTGTTGTCAGTTCATCCCCTTCTTCCAACACTGTTGTAAGCTCGTCTCTCTCACCTAATACTGTAGTCAATTCATCTCCTTCTCCCAGCACTGCCGTAAGCTCATTTTCTTCTCCCGGCAAAACAGTTGTCTTTTCCTGTTCCGTGCCAGCCACTTCTTTCCCCGCCAGAACAATCATCTCGTCTTCTGCCTGGAATACCTCTTCCACAGGCTTGCCCTGTGCCTCATGAATTGCCGCCAGAATACTTTGCTTTGGTTTCAGCTCCAGTTTTTTATGTGTCGGATTCGTCGTATCTGCACCGCGAACCAGCACATTACTCACTTCCGTTTTAATTGCCTGAGTCTTTGAAATTTCCTCTGCGCCTTTTTCATTAATCCTTTTTATTGCGCGTCTCGCATTCCATCCTGTGACATCTCCAATTAATTTTGCCACATCATTTTTGACAAACAAAATAATGGATAAAAGAAGAAAAAGAATGGTAAAAGCCAGACCTGTCAAAAACATAATTCTAAACATTTTTCATCCTCCATTCTTCTCAAACAGCGGAGAAAGCTTTTGTGTAAGTTGTTTCCAGCGGTAGTCATTCTGGATTCCCGGAACATTTTCTCCCTCTCTATACAAAATGTGTAATGTATTGTAATCCCATTGCTCCACATCCGTTGTCTCCATTTCCTGCATCTTGCAGAGAAGGGATAAATGTCCAGTATAGAGGGAAATACTTGTCTTATCGTATTCCTCTTCTGCCTTCTCATAAACCTCACATGCCTTGTCATATTCCCCTAAAGCTTCGTATATTTCTGCCTTCTGGCAATATTTTGCCTCACGCAGCTCAGAATCCTTGATACTGCCGATGGTTTTTGCATCATCAGCCGACACCATTCCCAAAATAAAGTCACAGCACTCCAGCGCCTTGTCATAGTATTCCTCTGCCTTATCCCTATCCGTCTCTGCCTCGGTATCCCCTAAATGCTCATAAGCCAGTGCAAGATACTGATTATATATTGTATAGTATTCTGCCTTGATGCTGTCATCCTCGTACTCATCCAACAGCAGCAGACCCTTATCCGCCACCTGAATCAGACGTTCCGCCGCCTCATTCATCTGCTTTAGATTCCGTGCATACACAATACATAACAAACGGTAATTCATCAGTTTATTAACAGAAACCGTCATGCTGTCATTGACAGCCTCAAACTGGCTGAGATTATCCAGCAGGGTATTATAATCAATATTTAATTCACCCATTGCCAGGGCAATTGTACTGTAATATACCGCCTCAGGATGCTCCTTTTCATCCAGCATATTAAAATAATATGCACTGGATTTATAATCCTTCAGCACGTCAAAATAA
Source organism: bacterium (assembly GCA_037301995.1). Classification (GTDB taxonomy): domain Bacteria; phylum Bacillota; class Clostridia; order Lachnospirales; family Lachnospiraceae; genus CAG-590. Next base: position 46,579 of record JAXVOW010000171.1, read on the forward strand.
TCCATTGCTACATTCAGCAGGAGCGTCTGGTCCTTATCAATATTCTGATATCCCTGGTCGATATAATATGTTACCCTGCTCAGTCCTGTTTCCGCATCATCCATGTAGTTGATATACAAATTCATCAGTTCCATATAAGCTGTATTCCGGCTGCCATCTACCTCCGTAATGGCTGTGGCATAAGCATTGGCAGCATCCTCATATTTTCCCTGAACGGTATAGCCATAACCCTCACTGATAAGATTTTCATAATTTTGTCTCTTTTCTCTCTCGTTTCCAATATAACCACCAACCGCAACCGCCGCTGAGCAGACCGTCAATGCCGCACATACGAGAAAGCTTCGCATTTTCCGAAAGCATTCCTTCCGAAATGCATCATCCAGCTCTTCATAATGCTCCAAATCGTAAATCAATTCTGCACAATTCTGATATCTGTCTTCTGGATTTGGCATGGTACATTTATTGATAATCTTTTCCAGACCGCTGGACAGCATCGGATTCCAATGTCTGATTGGTTTGATGACATAGGGCGGTTCACTGGGGTTCTTACCGGTCAGAATATGGTAAAGCGTCGCTCCCAGACTATAAATATCCGTTCTCGCATCGGTCTTGTGGATTCCACGCCCTCTTGCATCTCCAAATTGTTCCGGAGCTGCATATCCTCTTGTTCCGAGCGCAGTTGTATCAGCAAGGCTTTCCACATCCAATTCCTTTGCCGTTCCAAAATCAATCAGTTTTACCTTGCCATCCGGTTTTAGCATAATATTGGAGGGCTTCATATCCCGGTAAATAATAGGTGGATTCATGGAATGCAGATAGTCCAGCGCACTGCACAAATCCTTCGCCCACTCAATAACCTTATCCTGCGGCTGTGCCCCCTCCAGCTTGAGCACTTCACTCAAAGGCCGCCCCTCTATGTAATCCATTACTACAAATACGGTATTCTTATAATTTATAATATCCACAATTCTTGGCAGCACCGGGTGGTCTACCATTTTCAGGATATTGGCTTCCATGCGAAGCCCCTTAATCAGCGTCTTTGTATCCTGCTTTTTACTCTTCTTAATCTCCTTTACAGCCCACTGTTTATTTAAGCGCGTATCCATTGCCAAATAAACAATCGACATACCACCCTGTCCAATTTTTTTCAATATTTCATATTTTCCACCTAAAACAGTGCCAACTCTCGTCATATGTTTACACCTCACCAGTATATGCACAGCTGCCATTCAAAATCTAAAGTCTACCTGCTGTCATGACACTTATTTAACCACCACTGCAATCACAGTAATATTATCCCGTTCTCCACGTTCCTTTACCAGACATGTGGTTTTCTCACAAATATCGGTAATCTTATCCTTATCCGTTAATACCTCTGGTCTAAAATACTGATAAATCTCCTCTTCGGATATCATATGAGTAAATCCATCTGATGCCAGAAGAAATGTGGTTTCACCGGTTATTGCTCCCTTTTCATACTGGGGCTCCACAACGCCAGATGCCCCTACACATTGCAGGAGGATACTTCTTCTCGGGTCTACAAGTGCCTCCCCCTCTGTCAGCACTCCCATCTCAATCTCCTTTGCCACCAGCGTATGGTCCTGTGTAATCTGGTTCACCGATTGATTAATCTGATAAATCCGGCTGTCACCCACGTGACAGATAAAATATTCCCCCTTGTATATCAACAAAGCCGATAATGTAGTCCCCATCATCATTCCCTGATTATCCGCATACTCGCTCAAACGGGTATTCATGGCTTCAATCAAATCCTGCCACTGGTCATCTACACTGTCCTGTGTGAAGCTATTCTCAGCCACCATCTGCGCAAACCGGGTTGCAAACCAGTTATTGAACGCCACCACAACCTCCTTACTGGCCAGTTCCCCCTGCTCTAAGCCTCCCATTCCATCACAAACCAGTGCAAATACAATTTTTCCTCTCGGCGAATTTACCACCTTGACAGAAAGGGAATCCTGGTTAATTTCCTTCACACTGCCAACATCCGTATAATACGATGCAATTATCTCCATAACTTTCTACTTCACCCCTATAATCAATATCGGGCTCCCAAAAAGGAACCCGATATCTTTCTACAACACCCAAATATCATGGTACAGAAACACTCTTCTATTACCTGCATACCTATCTCAATTTAAATATGAACTCCTCATCACCTAAAACAATCTTACTGTCATGGGTTAAAAGCTCATTCTCACCATCCTCGATTGCTTTGCCATTTACAAAAGTATGATTCGTCGATTTATTATCCTTTACATAATAAATGCCGTCCTTATTTGTAATAATGGCATGCACCCGGCTCACCGCACTGTTGCCCTTCACAGTATAATCCACGCCCATGCTTGCCTTACCGATTTTAAAATTCTGCTTGGTTATCATAATTCTTTCATCGGTATTCACCCGAATCAGATATGGATTTGCCTTTGGAACAGCTGCCCCCTTCAGGATACCGGCAGCTCCAATGGTCTGGCTTAAAATAGAATTACTTACCGCCTCTTCATCTTCTGTCTCTGCTGCTTCTGCCTCCTGCTCTTCCACAGTCCCTTCCCCAACTGCTGCTTCTGCCGCAGCCTCTTCCGCAGCCTTCAATTCCTCCTGGGTATTCTTAACAATGCTTGCCCGGTTAATCTTAATATTTTTCTTAATCTTAAGTCCGGATTCTTCGTGATGAGCCTCCTGTTCCTCCTTTTCCTTCTCCGCCAAAAACTCATCCAGCTCATCCTGGATTACGACACCCGTAACCGTTGCCTCCTTTGTCTTAAATGCAGGTTTCTTCATTCCTTTTTTCTTAAGTTTATCAACAATATCCTGCGCTTCGTCTATTTCCTCCTGACTGGCTTCCTCCATGTCATCTGCAGCCTCCTCTTCCGGCTGCAACTCTTCCTCATTTAATTCTGCAGTGCCTGCCTTATCCATTTCCTCTGTGGTTACTGTCTCTTCCTCCGGCTCAACTGCCTCTTCTGAAGCCTCATCTGCCTTAACATCTTCTGTTTCGGACTCTTCTATCTGTTCTTCCTCTTCATCCTCTTTTACTTCTTCATCCACGGAAGCCTCTGTTTCCTCTTCCAGACTATCCTCCGGTTCATCCGGAGTATCCACCATCACTTCCTCCTGCGATGGCACTTCTGCTTCTTCCTCCGGCTCTTCCGATATTTCAGAAGCATCCTCCGGCTCAGCTTCATCCGGAATGTCTTCCTCCCCGGCAGCTTCGTCTGTCAAAATGGTAGTATCTCCCTGCCATTCATCAGATTGCCCATTGATGGAAATCTCTTCTTCCTCATCAAAATCATCCAGTTCATCCACAAGGTCAACTGCATCCTTTTCTGAACCCACCTCCTGATAGTCCGCATAGATTTCAGAGGAATTATCCTCCGGAATCTCGATTCCCAGGTCATCCATTAAGTCTTCCACCAATGTAAGTAAATTATGAAGGTTAAAAACCTCCGGATTATTGACAAAGGTAAGCATCCTCGCAACATAGTCGCCATTTTCCGTAGAATCGAACCGAAGACTTGCAATAAAGCTTCTCAAGAAATGATTGATATCCACTTCTTCCTGCATGTCCTCCAAAGGAATACAGATAAACTCAACCTTATAATCCGAATCAATATAAATATAATTGCGATGCAATACCAGATAGGACAATGGAATCCTGCATTCCGCCATATCTATTAACGCCAGAACAAGTCCCCTCATAACCATCAGAACCATCTCTGCGTTAATCTCCTGATTAGACAGTTCACTCAGACGAATCTTATCTGTAATATTATAAGAAAAGGTATCACATTCTTCATCCTCATCTTCAAAAATAACCGGAACAATGCCCTCCGGTTCTTCATCCTCCAAAAAATCCAAAAGCTCCTCATCTAACTCTGCCTCATTATCAATATTAAAGGTCAGAAACTGTTCTTTATCAAAATTCCTTACTCTGAAACTTACCTTCTTCATAACAAATTCCCCTTCCAAACACCAAATCATGTTAAACATAATTATCTTTATTATAGATGATTCTCCAGGGTTACGCAAGTATATTGTTATGCAAAAGGTATAAATTTTTCTTTTTTACAGCGGTCTTTTTTTACATATTCCCCCCTTCATGAAAATGACCTTATGCCCTCCTTCATTAATTTGCATTAAAATATTGCTGATAGCCATATAATACTGATTTGATTTAACAAATGCAATTAATATTCTATGAACCATTCTGATATCTGTTTGAAAATTTTTTGAACAATATTTCAATTTATAAAAAAGGAAAGCCGGAGGTACATTGTATAAAAATCCTCTGTCTTGTCAAGCTTTACCAGAGATGATAAAATACCCATATCTTAGAAAACAGAAAGGACATAGAATTATGGCAAATCCAATCGTAACGATTACCATGGAAAATGGTGATGTCATGAAAGCGGAGCTTTATCCGGATATTGCTCCAAATACTGTAAACAATTTTATCTCCCTTATAAAAAAAGGCTATTACGACGGTTTAATTTTTCACCGCGTCATCAAGGGCTTTATGATTCAGGGGGGATGCCCGGAGGGAACCGGAATGGGCGGTCCAGGCTACAGCATCAGGGAAATCCGCAACTGCCACATCAACGTTGGCACGGGCAAACAACTCAGCATACGCGAGTGTGCAGAGAAGATTGTGAAGGAGATAGGATTCCAAGGCGACCTGTGCTGGGACAGCACCAAACCCGACGGCACTATGCTTAAACTCGCCCGCAACGCCCCTTGTCTCGACGGCGCCCTTGACATCCTCCATCAGC
>JAXVOW010000172.1:0-7040 GCA_037301995.1 bacterium
ACATTATATGGTCACTGATTTCCTCCGGTTCTATTCCCAGATAAACACATAACGACAGGAACTCATCTGCCTTTAAATCCTTCTCTTCCCTGACAAGCTGTTCCATATTTATTCCCACATCATTCTCCACCTGTTTCACAGGAATATGATGACTGTTCATATGCGCCAGCAGATATTTTTCTGTCTTCATAAGAATTCCCTCCTATATTCTACCATTTATAGAAATTAGTGGTACTTTTCCATATTATATTCTATTTTTAATAGAATTTCAATTTCTTTTTTCTGTAAGTATAGGAAAATTCATTGACATCAAAAAACAGTTACTATAATATAAAGAAAAATGTATATTCTAATGAAAAAGAAATGGAGTAAATTATGAATAATCCGAACCTTGGAAGAATGCTGCGATACTATAGAAAGGCAAATGCCTACTCTGTCCAGTAGGTGGTAGACAAGCTGAAAACAGACTACAACATATCCATCTCTCCCAAAACAGTCTATGGATGGGAGAACAGTCAGAACCAGCCATCTGCCGATACCCTTTTGGTGCTTTGCAAATTATATAAGATAAATAACATATTAGATTCTCTTGGCTATGAGGGAACCCCGGAACAGGCTCCCTTAATCCTGACTCCGGAAGAGCGGGAGCTGGTTATAAAGTACCGCTCCCACAAATATTACAATTCTGCAATCCGAAAGCTGTTAGATATTGATGACTAGGATGCAGACAACGGCAGCGCTGACGTTTATTTTTTAAATGGCTCATTCAGCATATCACAGCCATCCAAAACGAACCTGCCATTGCGGATAATCCCCTTTTCTGTACCATCCGCATGAATACTGGTAATCTCTGCAATCTCATCATAGGGAATCGTGATATCCGTATGGCAGTTAAAATATGCCCGGCTCTCGTCAACATCCCGGAGCAATGAGCATTCATTATCCTTTGCCACAATTTCTTTCCCATCCGGATTATATAACCTGTTTTCCTCACTATGGCTGTAGCATGTGTCTCCCACAGCAAAATGGGGACCCATCTTCTCCACAATGAGTATCGGCAGCTTATACACGATTTCGTATGCATTTGCCATAACATAGGCTGTGGTATTCGTTCCGATGGCAAACTCTCCAATAGGAAGGGTATCCCTGTTAAACAGTACATTTTCTTTAATATAAGCCCGGTTCTCTTCCTCTGTCTCAAAATTGTCACAGGTATAATCCGTTATTTTTCCATCTTCAAAGGTTAACATAATATTTTCAAACTTCAAGTTATTTAAAAAGACCTCAGAAACATTCAAGGTTCCTCTGGTTCCCGTAAGCTTTGGTGAAGTGAACACCTCTCCCACCGGAATGTTTACATCTGCCGTACAGTTTTCAAAATTCGTTTCCTTATCCGGATGTTCCAAATCATGCATCATAACTGTCATATCCGTCCGGTTGGCTCCCCTTCCCCGAACTCTGACCGACACCGCCTGGTCCAGCTCATCAATGATAATCTGCTGAACCTGCTTATATGCCTCATTGTCCAAGGTGTTCACCTCCACAATCCGTGCAAAGATTTCCTCAAACTCCGCACCGATTTCCGGTACCGGATATGCAATAATCGTAAAACTGTACTCGCTTTGCGGAATATACGCATTTACAATTTTGGCACTTTCCGATGCTGCCAAAACAGAATATTCCTGCTGCTTTTCCGACAGCCTCAGGTTGGCTGCCTTATTATGCGGCTCAAAGGGATTTTCACCAAACACCTCAATAACTGCCGGACCGGCATATCCCTTCGCAAGCTGTTTCCGGCTTTCATAGGCATTGCGTAAAATTGCCGTCTTCCGCTCCACAAAAGCTCTGTCTAAAAACAGGGCATCATCCATACGGTGGTCATATTCATATTGTTTATTAGCAGCTGTTCCGCTATAGCCCGGCTTTAACGTCTGTTTCCGGTTCACCCTGGCGATTGGCGCACGGTAAATAACCGGGGAAAGCCCCATCTCCTTAAACTGCCCTATAGCCGCCTTTACCATTCTCTCCTGTCCAATAGCATACCGGATATTTACAGTCTTTTTCTTAGATAAATCTATGCCTGCAATCCGAAAGCCCTCTTCATAGCCATGGGTATAGGTATATGCCATCGCCTCAATGTCTGCCTCCTCCATGGAGTTCAGAAATTCTGCAAGGCGAATCTCATTTTCCGTGATATATTCACCGTAGCGGAACAGATATCTTAAGTCGCTTAAATCACTGTTCATAATAATATCTGCTGCAAAATTAAGCTCCGAATCCAATATCTCCCTGGTTCTGTAATCGATGGTCTGGTCTGCATAGTCACTGACAAAGAAGTATATGATTTCGGAAAGCTCCTTTTCTGTCGGTACTCCCTCCTCAAACAGGCAAAGGATTTCTACAAAGAGCTCTGCATGAATCGTCATATCAAACAACCGCTGCTCCACTGCATAGATAATATCCCCCCTGATTTCCGTATATACAAAGCATAGACGCTGACCCAACTCCTTTCCCAGCTTCTTGACGGCGTATTCCGGATTGGCATAGCTTTCCTCATAAGCGCCGGTTTCTGCAAGAATATCGCTGTAAAGTGTATGGTTATACTGATACATTTCCTCAAAGGAGCTGTCCCTCATATCCCCGGAATCCACATGCTGCTTTAAGTCATCCATGCTCTGTAAAAAGGCAGCTGTCCTGGCAAAATAGTCAAGATACGGCTCCTCTATATTGGTTTCGCCCTCTAAAAAAGTATGGAGTCGCCCCATGGCAAGTCCATACCTCTCCCTTACGCTGTCATTTTCTTCCTTTAACAATTCACTATAGCCCAATTCTATACCTCTTTTCTTTTTATAGATGCCTTATATTGCATCTGCAAAATATTTTAGTCTTTCAAATTTCCAAGCTTCCGGTTTTTCTCCACCAGCTCCTTTGCATAAGTCCACAGCTCTTCCGAGCCCAAATGTGTATTCCGGTTCCGGTTTATTACCTGCTGTGCCGCAATTCCATGCTCTCTCCATGCCCTTCCTCCGGTTGTATCGTTCAGCATTATCGGCTGTACCCGGTCTAAGGCATTGGCAAATCTCGCCTCTGGTGTCTCATTTGCTTCAAATTCTTCCCATATGTCTCTCATTTGCGCAGCCTGGTCTGCCGGCAGAATATTAAATATGCGGTCTGCCGCAGCCTCCTCCCGCTGCCGCTTTGTTGCATTTCCGGAATCATCATAGGCATAGGTATCTCCGGCATCAATCTCCACCGCATCATGGATTAGAACCATTTTAACCACATGCAGTACATCAACCGGTTCATTGGCATATTCGCTTAACAGCATTGCCATAAGGGCAAGATGCCATGAATGCTCCGAATCATTCTCATGACGGCTTCCATCTGCAACATAGGACTGCCTTGTAATGTATTTCAGGCGGTCAAGCTCCAATATAAAATCCAATTGCTTCTGTAGACGATCCCTCATTTCATCCATTTATTTTGTCCCTGTCCTTCCTGTTTTATCCATGTCCTATAAAATCCATCCTAATATATAAAGCGCCAATGCTCCCAGCAGCGGCACCACATTTACGATAACCGCAATCCGCTTCATCAACAGACCGCCGTCTGGCGACTTCCATGCAGATATACTAAAACCGATACCGCACAGGGCAATTATCAAACCTCCGATTCCCAGCAGCCCCACTGCCGCCGGTCCCTTTCCGTCATATAGATAAGACGCCAGCACCGCACCCAGCATACACAAAACAGAGATTCCACCCAGAACACAGGCAATCACTGCATCCACACTTATATTTTTCACACTGTATGCGCTATCCTTTATCATGTCGCTCTCTCCTCCTGTTAATCAGCAATAGCAGGTAATATACCCAGAAGCCCATCAAACCGCCAAGGGTATTCAGAATCAAGTCATCCACATCAAATACACCGACCTTAGCCACCAGCTGCAGCAGCTCCACGCAAAGACTAAACAAAAAGGTGTATGCCGTTGCCTGATACCATCTGGTTTTCCGGTTCACCACCCATCGAATCAGTGCCCCAAATGGCATAAATGCTACAATATTTCCCAGCAGATTAATTATAGCATCTAATGGCATCGATTTATAAACTCTAATAAACCTCTTAATCTCAAAAAAAGGCTCAAGATTACAGCGGTAATTTTCATAGCCCTCGCCTCTGCCAAAGCTATCGCTCAGCAATAAAAAATACACCAGAAAAGCCATATATATAACAAAACAGATTCTTGAAACAGACCTTATAATTCTCCTTTTTTCCATTTTACAATCCTATCTTCTTTTCTTATCATTGCCTATTCTACCACAAATCCCCGAATGAAAAAAGGCTTTGTAAAACTTTCTTTTCACAAAGCCCCTGTGTGTTTATAATTCAGACCTGCCTGGCGCTGACGGCAGCGAAGCTGCCAAACATAATTTTCACCATCGGAAGCTCTTTAAGATTTCCATGCCTTTTGCTATTTTTGTATAGCATCAGCCATGTATAACAGGATGATTTTTGCACAACCTTACGCTTCCTTGAAAGCTGGACTGCACTGTAACCTTTGTGTGTTACTCTTCCTGTGTTTCCTCCTGGGTTGTCAGCTCCTCCTCAGACCCTTCCGTGGTATCCTCTATCTCAATCGGTATGGTTTCCGTTACAGACAAGACAATATGGTCGTCCCCCGCCTGGGCAACATACAATTCCTTTCCATCCTTGAAATCCTCCATGGACACCATCAGAGTCTCATAATTTACATAGGTTGTCTCTACGGATTTTCCGTCTACATACACCTCCGAAAACTCATTAAAACCGGTACCATGAATCAGAACCTGTTCATCCCCAAGCGCATAGCCATTAACCTGAATATTCCGGATTCCCATCTGCATATCCGTCTGCGGGAATGGATTCATCTGGTTATAAGCGTAATTATTCCCGTAAAGGGTATCATATTCCAATAACTCCAGCTTATGCAGATAATCCTCCTCATCCGAAGACTTCATATACTGGTTGTGGAAATTCTGCATCAGACCGCCCTCCAGTCCCAGCCGGTTAAAGATATATGTGCTTGCCTGATAGGCAGTCATATCCTTATTCTCCACAGACAGTCCAATGTTATCCCACATCACCCATTCTGTCTGGTACAGGGTAATATCATCTAAATCATCCTGCTCCAGATTCAGGCTTGGTAAATGGTCTCCATACATAAATACAACCGTAGGCTCATCCAGCTTCTCTAATTTGTACAACAGGGATGCAACCATGTTATCCGTCTCCCGGCACATATTGATATAGTACATCCATGCCGCCCGTTTTTCCTGGTCATCTGCATATTGTCCGTTAAAATGGCAGGTCAGGCTTGTAAGGGTCGGTGTATATTTCTTCGGATATCTTCCATGAGCCTGTACCGTGATTGTGGTAATATAATCCCGTCCCTCGGTCTGTTCCATCCGCTCTATCATAATATCGTCAAGCACATCATCCTTCGCCCAGCCACGCGGGGTATAATTTAACATATACATATGCTCCATCCCGGAAAAGGTATCAAATCCAAGATTGGAATAGTCAATGTACCGCTCATAAAAGGTTGCGTCATTATTATGAAAGCCAGCCGTCGCATATCCCTGGCGCTTCAAGTCATATGCCATGCTTCCACAGCTTACGGAACGCATTACCGTCTTAAACGGGTACTCTCCTGCCCCAAAAAACTGGGTACTCATACCGGTCTGTACCTCAAATTCGGTATTGGCTGTACCTGCGCCCACTGCCGGTACGGTAAAGAGTCCGGATGAATACTCCTTCTTTAATTTGGTAAGAGTCGGCATCGGGTCCTCAGATGCCCAGAAATCCTTCATATACTTTGTATCAAAAATGGATTCCAGCTGGATAACAATAATATTCGGATACTCCTCTGTGGCTTTTTTGTTCTCGTAATAGGTAATCTCCTCTGTGTCATCCTCTGATTCCTTATTATCCGGTCTGCCATCCGCCACATTTTTCTCTGGCTCGTCATTCTCCTGCTCCGTATCGGTTTCGGAATGGTCTACCACATCCGCATCCTCTTCCTCTGTTCCACCGGCAGTATTTTCATTCGGACTGCTCTCCTTACCGGACTGCTCCTCGGAAACGTCTTCCCCAGCCGCTTTTCTGGCAGCCTCTTTTTCCTTTTCCTCTGCTTCGACCTCTTCCTTTGTCACAAGAATAACTTCACTCTTGTCATATTCCAAATTATCTACAATGTCTGCGATTGTCTCTTCGCTGTAATCCTTCGGCTTGCTGATACCAACATCAATAATACTGTTTGAGAAACAATATGCAAAGCCATAGTCATTATATGCATATGCCAGATTACCAAAATTATCAGAAATGGTCTGGGTGTTTACCGCCACCTTTGTCAGGGTAGCCACAAACAAAATACACATGCACACATAGGCTGATGCCCGGAAGGGCTGTCTTTTACTCTTTGATTTTGGCAGGCGGATGTAGAGATACACCAGCAGCGAAATCACCAGTATTACTCCAATCACGCTGAGCACCATCTGCCATTTTGTCATATATTTGTCCAGCATTGTCATAACGTTCCGGAGCATCAGCACATCAATGGCTGAAAACGGCGTTGTCCGGAAGCACAGAACAATATAATTGGCAAAGGCAGAGATAATCCACACCGTACACACGAATACGGTGGCAAATACCTTTCGCTTTGCAAACAAAACCAGGGACAGGGTCAGAAAGATAATAAATGCATTATATATAAATACAAAAGGAGATTCCTTGATAAATAAAAATGCCTTTAAAAAGGAATGTCTGCTCAGCACCTCCATTGTAAAATTTAAGATGCATGCCAGCAGCAGATAACCAATAAATGGAATCCGTACCACTTTGATAATTCCCTGTATTGCCTTATTCAAAATTCTGCCTGGTTTCGTCCCGGCAAATTTACGGAAGGGTGTGCCAGCCGCATAAATGCCTTTTTTTACTGTGTTTTTGCCAGAAGCAAATACTGATTTTATTTTTTTTAATAAATTTTTCATCTTTTTCTC
>JAXVOW010000173.1:0-2929 GCA_037301995.1 bacterium
AGTATTTGAGAAGATTATAGAGAAGTATGATAATGCAATCAAAATTGTAAAGGCAGGTGAAGAGAATGATTGATGAAAAGAAACTGATTGAGGATATATGGTCATTGTTTAACAATGAATACAATAATGCAGTAAAGTATGATGAGGACGAGACGAAATTAGCAGACAAGATTCTGTCTCATGTGCAGAAAAAGATTGAAGCACAGCTCCAAATTGGACAGTGGATTCCGTGCAGTGAGCGGTTGCCGGAAGAATCTTTAAACAGTGTGATTGGTTGGGACGAATACAGAAAAAGGTGCTGTTTCGTTCAATATTATGCTGGGCAATGGCAACTTGCCGGAAAAAATAAATATGGTGAATCAGTAAAGATTATCGCATGGCAGCCGGTTCCAGAACCGTATAAGCCGAAGGGAGAGTGATATTAATGCCATTAACAGTAAATGATATGCAGATTATCATAAGGCTGCTTGAGAATCGACTAAGAGCAGATTATGACCCAGATTGTGATGACCTTTTATCAAGAATGAAAGAGAGATTGAAAAGGGCTGAATCTGCACCTGTTAGCCAGTAAAAACAATGGAGAGATTAAATGGAAGATATATATTTATACAAAGCAAAGTGTCTGGACAATGGGGAATGGGTGAAAGGTTTACCAAGCTATGATATTAACGGAAATATAACAGAACTTGAAATTTATAAAGGATTTGCGAATTGTGAAATAGTCGAGATAGACCCATCTACCATCTGCCAATGCACCGGCTTACCTGACAAGAACAGTAAAAAAATTTGGGAGAACGATATTACTAGGCTAGTTTTACCAAATGGAGAAGTAAGATACTTTAAGGTATCATTCAAAAAAGTTGTCAGAGAAGTGGTGTGTCATCCGGATTTTGATGATGATGTGGCTAAAGTGGAACTTAATGCTGTTTGTTTTGAATGGAATGGCTATGATTTATTTCCGTGCGTAGATGTAGCTGGAATATCGGATGTTGCTAAAATGGCGGTGGTCGGCAACATATTTGACAACCCGGAATTGCTGGAAGGAGACTGAAATGAGTAAAGCGATATTAATAATGGATATGCCAGAGAGCTGCAGCAAGTGCCAATTTTTATATGAATTTAACGGAATAAAGAAATGCCAGCTTATGAATGTGCTTTACAATGGAGCTTCAAAGGTATCACAAAGTAAATTTACAATCGAGAGACACCATAAATGTCCGCTTCAGGATTTACCAGAGAGGAAGGAAGAAAATAAATATCACAATGGCACAGAGAAGGGATATGTTTCTGGCTATAACTCTTGCATTGACGAAATTTTGAAAGGGAGTGATAAGAAGTGACAGATGAGAAGCTTGAATTTGCTTATATGTTAAAAGAAAAAATAAATAAATTAGATAAAGAAATTTACACGCTGATGGATATATTTCCACCCATCAGAAGTTCCAAGGGGCTTAGAAAGGGTGCAAGAGGATGGATGCAGAAAATAAGAGGGAAAAGCCTTGTATCGAAAAAGCAAGGAAATGAATGTGAAATTGAGTTATCTAACGAAGATATCAGGGCATTGGTCGATATTAGAACAGCAGAACAGGAGACATTGAAACAAGTTTTAGATGAATTAGAATAGGAGATAGGAAATGACAGAACAGGAAGCAATGGAAAGAATACGACTTGAGGTGTGTAACGAAAAAGGAATATCTAAACTTTGTCACGATAGTTGTATGTATGGAAAAAGAAAATGTGCATATGGTATGGCAATAGATGCCCTTGAAGAAGTCCAAAAGTACCGGGATATTGGAACAGTGGAAGAATGCCGGGAAGCTATGGAGAGGCAGATACCAAAGAAAGTGAGAAGTATTGACACAGAATATTCATATTTTGTATGCGATAACTAGCGATATCAAAGGAGCTGTGTATATTGCTGACACAGCTCCTATTTGGTTAGCCTCTTTTTAATAATTTATGTGCAAATATGATAATGCCGAAAATTATGACCATGACTCCTGCTATATGTGACCCAAGCAAAGTTTCAAATAATATGGTAAAAATTTTCGATAAACATTCTGCTAATGCAATAAATATCTCTAGCAAGCACATCACCTCCTTTTAGAGTTTTTGATTTTATAATAACATTTGATATGAAGGAAGTGTGTGTATTATTTGTGAATGTTTGACAGATTCTGCATTTAGGTGACAATAAATAGATATTTACAGATGGAATATTTCACTACATGTATGGATGATAGAGTATGAAAAAACGGAGATTTAAGTTTAGGAAATTATAGGAAAAATATATTATTAATCAAACAGGGATACTAACATAAAAAGATGGAGAGGTAATATTATGAAAAAGGCAGTCTTATATACGTTGTATCCCGATTTAATACATGAAGTGGAAGTATCTAACGATTTATCTTTATATAATGATGAAGAGGAAATAATTATATTGGATATTTCCGCTATCGATATAAGAGGGCAGAACAAGCTTTTCTTTAAGGTAAATATAGATAAGTGTCACATTCCATTTAAGTACAGTTGCAATGGAGGAGAATTTAGGATATACCTTGATAATGTATTGTATTTTGAATCAGAGCACAGGGTTATAAATATGCATACTACAGATGGCAGGATAATAAGGTTTTATAAGAAATTGGATGATGTTCAGAAAGAGATTGATAATTTTTGTGATTTCTTCATCCGGATAAGTAAAAGTGTTTATGTGAACTACATGTTTTCTGACTTCAAAGGGTATAAAGTGATTATAATTGACGGAAGAGTAATTAAGGTTACTAGGAATTATAGGGAAAATTTTAAGAAAAAGATGCAGTTTCTAAAATCTATATATGCTGTTTAGTACACTTGATGTGTTATTTTGTACGCTCCAGACCATATCCCCAGAGATTCTTACGGTAATTGATGTCGCAGGCAATGG
>JAXVOW010000174.1:0-7180 GCA_037301995.1 bacterium
GCTGCCATATGATGAATTTCTTGCACTGGCAAAAGAGGTTAAGAAGGTAACAGACCAATATCATGTACCCTATGTGGTAAATGATGAGGTGGAAATTGCAAAAGCGGTTGATGCGGACGGTGTGCATATCGGACAAAGTGATAAGGCACTGATAGAAGCAAGAGCCATATTAGGAGCAGATAAGCTTATCGGAGTGTCAGCCCAGACGGTGGAGCAGGCATTGGAGGCAGAAAAGAACGGCGCAGACTATCTGGGTGTTGGCTCTGTCTTTAACACATCTACAAAGCTGGATGCAGATGATGTGTCTCTTGACACCCTCCGTGCAATCTGTGATGCGGTGTCGATTCCGGTGGTTGCCATTGGCGGCATCCACGCAGGCAATATATTGGATTTAAAAGAAACCCATGTAGACGGTATTGCAGTGGTGTCAGCCATTTTTGCAGCAAAGGATATAAAAGGAGAAACCGAAAAATTATTGAAGACAGCAAAACAACTTGTAGAATCATGAAAAATATTATATTTGATGTAGACGGAGTTTTAATTGACTCCATGTCCATATGGGAAAATTCTGCAAATCTTTATTTACTGGAGCGGCATGGAATCGATGCACCGCCGGAGGTGGATAAGGACTGTGCAACCATGAGTCTTTTGGAGGCTGGTGCATATATGAAGGAATTATATCCACAGATTACGTTGTCTGCCAGGGAGCTGGCAGATGGAGTGGCGGAATTTATCAGGGAGAAGTACTGGAAGGTTCGGGAAAAACCAGGCATGGCTGAGACCATAAGGGAACTGGCAGCAGAGGGATATATGCTGTATCTTGCCACAGCCTCCGAAGAAGAAAATGTAAGGGGGGCGTTGCGTAATCTTGGCGTATGGGAATATTTTGAGGATATTTATACCTGTACGGAGATTGGCTTCAGCAAGAATTATACAGAATATTTTGAAGAGGTTGCAAGGCGCATTGGTGTACCCTGCAGGGAGCTGGTTATGGTGGAGGACTCTCTGCATTCCATGGTGACTGCCAAAAAAGCAGGGCTTACGGTGGTGGGAGTGTATGAAGAATCTTCTGCAGCATTTCAGGATAAAATAAGAGAGGTTTGCGACGGGTATCTGATGGGTCTTTGTGAACTGCCACAGTGGCTATCGGAGTACCGGAAGCAGATTGTGAAGGAAGACAGTCATTTAGGAAAGAGATGAGAAAGGAAATAGGAATGCATACAGTATTAAGCATTGCCGGTTCTGACTCCAGCGGTGGAGCCGGAATCCAGGCTGATTTAAAGACAATTACCTGTCTGGGAGAATATGGGATGACTGCGATTACCGCAATTACTGCCCAGAACACGAAGGGTGTGGAGAGTGTGGAGGCAGTTTCCGTGCAGATGGTCAAAGACCAGCTTGATGCGGTATTTCAGGATATCCGTCCTGAGGCAGTCAAGCTTGGTATGATTGCCACCCCCGATATTATGGAGGCGGTCTGTGAAAAGCTTATCCAGTATCAGGCAAAAAATATTGTGGCAGACCCGGTAATGGTGGCAACCAGTGGAAGTACATTGATGGAAAACCGGACAGTGCGAACCCTGAAGGAGAGGTTAATTCCTCTGGCAGATATTATCACTCCGAATATCAGTGAGGCGGAGGTGCTAAGCGGCATTTCCATTGAAGGAAAAGAGGATATGATAAAGGCGGCAGAGCAGATAGCGGCATATTATGACGGTGCGGTGCTGGTCAAGGGCGGTCATTTATCGGAGACGGCGGATGATTTACTCTATCAGAAGGGAAAGGTAACATGGTTTTCCGGAAACCGGATTGACAATGACAATACCCATGGAACAGGGTGTACCCTGTCCTCTGCTATTGCAACATTTCTGGCGAAGGGATATTCCATGGAAGAAAGTGTGAAGCATGCCAAGGACTATGTGGCGGGGGCCATTGCTGCCGGGCTGAACCTGGGACAGGGCAGGGGTCCGTTATGGCATAATTATGTGCTGAATAATGAAGAGAATGAAAGAAAACACGGTTAATTTTAATCACGGTTAGAATTAGCCGTGTTTTTTGGTATGCGGGTTTGGAGAAAATATACAGTTGCCGGGATTGGAAAGAAAGCTTATAATAGGTAATTGTAAAACCTTATTTTTGAAGCAGATGTGTAAAAACAATTATCTGGCTGTTTTGATTTTGATATAAAAAGGAGAAAAGTATGGGATATACAAAAAGGCAGAGAGCTCTCGATATTATTAAGCTGTTAAGGGAGGAATACCCGGACGCAGGCTGTACACTGGATTATGACAATGCGTGGAAGCTGCTGGTAAGCGTGCGATTGGCGGCGCAGTGTACAGATGCCAGAGTAAATGTCGTTGTGGAAGGGCTGTATGAAAAATACCCTACCGTAGAGGCATTGGCGGCGGCGCCTGTTGAGGAGATTGAAAAAATCGTGAAGCCCTGTGGTCTTGGACACAGCAAAGCAAGGGATATCAGTGCCTGCATGAAAATGCTGCAGGAGAAATATGACGGCAATGTACCGGATGATTTTGATGCCCTGTTGGAATTGCCGGGAGTGGGAAGAAAAAGTGCTAACCTGATTATGGGAGATGTATTCGGCAAACCGGCTATTGTGACAGACACCCATTGTATTCGTCTGGTAAACCGTATGGGTCTGGTGGATGGAATAAAGGAGCCTAAAAAGGTGGAGATGGCACTGTGGAAAATCATTCCACCAGAGGAGGGAAGCGATTTCTGCCATAGGCTGGTATATCATGGAAGGGCAGTCTGCACTGCAAGAACGAAGCCGGATTGTGACAACTGCTGTCTTAAGGATGTATGTAAGAAGTGCGGTGTGCAGGCCTGAACAGTTGTAGCAGATAGATAATTTCTAATAAATTGGTATTGATAAATGAGATATAAACATATTATCCATGGGAAATTTCATAGCAGACCCAACCGCTTCATAGCAAAGGTCTGGGTGGAAGGGAAGCTGGAGACGGTTCATGTCAAGAATACCGGGAGGTGCAGGGAATTGTTGTTACCGGACGCTCAGGTAATCCTTGAGATTTCTGATAATCCGAACCGTAAGACAAAGTATGACTTAATAGGAGTATATAAAGAAAACCTGGGCTGGGTGAATATTGACAGCCAGGCACCCAAT
Source organism: bacterium (assembly GCA_037301995.1). GTDB lineage: Bacteria > Bacillota > Clostridia > Lachnospirales > Lachnospiraceae > CAG-590. Next base: position 3,146 of record JAXVOW010000174.1, read on the forward strand.
AAGGTGGTAAAGGAGTGGCTGGAAAAACAGGGATATACTTATTTAAAACCGGAGTATACCTATGGAGCCTCCAGGATTGATTTCTATATGGAGCGGGACGGACAGCGGTATTTAATGGAGGTTAAGGGTTGTACCCTGGAGATTGACGGTATCGGCTATTTCCCGGACGCACCCACTGAACGGGGCGTGAAGCATTTAAGGGAGTTAGCAGGGGCGGCGCAGGAGGGCTTTCAGTGCTATGTGGCATTTGTCATACAGATGGAAGGGGTCAATGAGGTAAGGGCAAATGTGGAGACCCATAAGGAGTTTGGGGAAGCGCTGGATGCGGCAAGGGCAGCGGGAGTAAAGGTGCTGTGTCTTGGATGCAGGGTGACAGAGGATACATTGGAAGTGGACAGAGCGCTTATTTTATAGAGGAAATGAATGGTATTTCACAGGAGGACTGACAGCATGAACCGGACGCAATACAAAATTCTGATTGTGGAGGATGACGCTACGATTGGAGAAAAAATAAAATCCCATCTGGAAAAGTGGGCATATAAGGTTACCCTTGCCTCAGATTTCCAGGATATCTTAGGAGAGGTTACAGCTGTATCGCCGGATTTAATTCTGATGGATATTACACTGCCTTATTATAATGGTTTTTACTGGTGTGCCGAAATCCGGAAGCTGTTTAAGATTCCCATTGTGTTTATTTCTTCTGCAGACGATAATATGAATATTGTCATGGCAATGGACATGGGCGGTGACGATTTCATTGCAAAGCCCTTTGATTTGGCTGTACTGACGGCGAAAATTGGGGCAATCATCAGAAGAAGCTATTCCTATGCGGGACAGGTCAATATGATTGAGCATAATGGGGCGATGCTTAATCTGTTGGATGCAACCATGAGCTATCAGGGGAGGAAGACAGATTTTTCAAAAAATGAATTTCAGATTCTGGCGCTTCTGATGGAGAATGCGGGAAGCATTGTGAGCCGTGACACCATTATGATGCAGCTGTGGGACAGTGATAATTTTATTGATGATAATACGTTGACCGTAAATATAACAAGAATCCGCAAGAAATTAAAGGAGATTGGGTTAGAGGATTTTGTAAAGACAAAAAAAGGAATCGGCTATATAATCGACTGAAAAGGTAAAGAAAATGAGAGGAAAAAAGCAGGGAATAAAGTTAACAGGTTTATATTTTAAAGAACAGCGGCGGCTGTTTGGCATGGCGGCAGTCTGGATAGGGATATTTTTGCTGCTGTTTTCTCTGATGGGAGTGTCGTTTCATTATATATGGTATCCAGCCCTGATTTGTGGAGTTATTTATTTCTGTTATGTGGTTTTTGATTTTATACATTTTATAAGGAGACACCAGACGCTTGACCGGGTTAAGAATCACATTGACCTGACTCTGGATAACCTTCCACAGCCGGAGACAGTGATGGAGCAGGATTACAGAGAGCTTTTAGAGGAAATGCTTTACCGGAAAAATAGGAGCATCCATGAAATAAAGACCGCTCAGAATGAAGTTACCGAATATGTAACAGTGTGGACGCATCAGATAAAGACACCTCTTACTGCATTGCAGCTGCTTATGGCAGAGACAGAGGAACCGGTGAAAACGGAAGGAATGACACGTCTGTTTGAGATGGAGCAATATATAGATATGATGCTGCAATACCTGCGGCTGGAGGGGATGGGTACGGATTATGTGCTGGAAGAATATCCGGTAAAAGCTATGGTAAACCAGGCAGTAAAATATTTTGCCCGGATTTTTATATCCAAGGGAATAGCAGTACACATAGACATTCCTGAGGAAATGAAGGTGGTTACGGATGAAAAGTGGATGGTATTTGTGCTAAAACAGTTAATTTCCAATGCATTGAAATACACAAGGCAGGGAAGTATAGATATTTCCATGGATGGGGACAGGGTGCTGGTTATTGAGGACACGGGGATTGGGATTGTCCCGGAGGATTTGCCCCGGATTTTTGAACGGGGATATACCGGTTATAATGGGAGAAAGGACAAGAAAGCAACAGGGCTGGGACTGTTTCTGGTGGAGCGCATTTTGAAGCAGCTGCAGCATCAAATTGTAATCGAATCGGAACTAAATGTGGGAACAAGGGTATCCATTCATCTGGGAGAGTAGATAAATAGAGGAGGCTTCATCTGAACCTTAAAAAATTGTAAGGTTAGCCTAAGAAATGTAAGGCAAAGTTAAGGCAGTACATTTCTTTTTTTTGTATAATCAATAAAAAATAAGGATGGAGGAAAAAGAAATGTCACTTTTACAGGTAAAGGAATTACAAAAAATATACACCACCCGGTTTGGTGGAAACAAGGTAGAGGCGTTGAAGAATGTAAACTTCTCCGTGGAAGAGGGAGAATATGTAGCAATTATGGGAGAGTCCGGTTCCGGTAAAACCACACTTCTGAATATTTTAGCTACGGTGGACCGTCCCACAGCAGGGCAGGTTCTGTTAAATGAAAAGGATATTACTACGATAAAGGAAAGCGAATTAGCCAGATTCCGCAGAGAGCATCTGGGCTTTGTATTTCAGGATTTTAATCTGTTAGATACCTTTTCCTTAGAGGATAACATTTATCTGCCGCTGGTGCTTGCCGGCAAAAAATACACACAGATGGAGCCTTTGCTGGAGGATATTGCAGGCAGGCTGGGCATTGGGGATATTCTTAAAAAATATCCCTATGAAGTATCCGGGGGACAAAAACAGAGGGCGGCAGTGGCAAGGGCAATGATTACCAGCCCGGATATCCTTTTAGCGGATGAACCCACAGGAGCGCTGGATTCCAAGTCCACAGGAGATTTGTTAACCACCTTTGAGCGGCTTCATGATGACGGACAGACCATCTTAATGGTGACTCATAGTGTACGGGCAGCTTCCCATGCCAGCCGTGTGCTGTTTATCCGGGACGGTGAGATTTTTCATCAGTTGTATAAGGCAAATATGAGTAATGATGAAATGTATAGAAAAATATCAGATACCCTGACAGTATTATTGGCGGGGGGTGAGCTTCATGAATAGGGGGATGTATCGGAGATTAGCGTTAAATAATATCAGAAAAAATAAGAATACCTTTTTCCCGTTTTCCCTGTCCTGCATTGCCATGATTGCCATGTTTTACATGCTTCACAGTATTCAGATGCAGGCAGATGATAATCTGTTTTTTGGTGCGGAAACCATGCGGACAATTCTGGGATTTGGCACAATTATCTGTGGTGTGTTCTCCCTGTTTGTTGTATTTTATACCAATAGCTTTCTGATGAAGCGCCGTTCAAAGGAATTTGGGTTATACAGCATATTGGGAATGGAGAAAAAGCATATATCCCGGGTAGTATTCTGGGAGATAGCGGTTGTGGGAGCCGGAAGCATTATCATTGGATTGTTGTCGGGCGTACTGTTTTCAAAATTAATGTTTTTGATTCTGTTAAAAATAATGCATTTACAGACGGATTTTGCCTTTAAGATATCCGTAGAATCATTGCTTCTGACCTTTGTTTTGTTTGCCGCGTTATTTATACTGATAATGCTTGTCAACAATATCCGGATTTTCCGCTTAAAGCCTATTGATTTAATGAGCGGAAGCCATGCCGGAGAGCGTGAACCAAAGGCAAAATGGGCCATGGCAGTAATGGGCGTTATTTGTCTGGGAGTGGGATATTATCTTGCGGTTACAACGAAGAATCCCATACAGGCGATGGGAACATTTTTTGTGGCAGTTCTTTTTGTCATTGAGGGAACCTGCCTGGTGTTTGTAAGCGGAAGCATTGCATTGTTAAAGCTTCTGAAAGGCAATAAAAATTATTATTATCAGAAGAATCATTTTATTACCGTTTCCGGTATGATGTATCGGATGAAGCAGAATGCAGTGGGGCTTTCCAATATCTGTATCTTAAGCACAGCGGTTTTGGTGGTGCTTTCCTCTACAGTGTCCCTGTATGCGGGCTTTGATGACATTATGCGTACCAGATATCCGAAGGATGTGATGACCCAGTATCTGTATGAAGAGGAGGAGGAT
>JAXVOW010000175.1:0-3446 GCA_037301995.1 bacterium
GATGGCAACCTACAGGGTGGCTGACTGGTATGGGCTGGTGGATGAAGAGACAGCCCCATACTCTGTTGTGTGTTCGGATTCTTCTGCGGTTCTGCCTTCATCTGTGGCATATGACAAGGATGTAGTGCATCTGGAAAATGCGTACTGGGTAGCCATGGAGGACAAGAACATAATTAAGCAGCTCATCAAGGAGTACGGTGCCTGTGGAGCCTCTTATTACAGCGGAGACGAATACTATAATACCTCTCTCCCCTATAACACGGAGGTGGCAGAATACTGCCCGTACAGTGTGTCAACCAATCATGGTATCACCATTGTGGGGTGGGATGACAGCTACAGCAGGGATAATTTTGGTACAGAGAAACCGGAGACGGATGGCGCATGGTATTGTAAAAACAGCTGGGGCGACCAATGGGGAGAAGGCGGATATTTTTGGATTTCATATGAGGACGTGCCGCTTCAAAGCGGTGTTGGTTTCTTTTACGATTACGGAGCCGCCGATAATTATGACCATAATTACCAGTATGACGGCGGGGCATGGGGAAACTATTATATGAACTGCAAATATGAGGCAAATATATATAAGGCGCAGGGATATGAACAGTTGAAGGCGGTGGGCTTTTACACCCGGAATGTGCAGTATAATTGTACCATATACATATATAGAAACTGTGAGGAGGGCAATCCCGTATCCGGGGAGCTGGTGGCAGAAAAAACAGCGGACCAGCTATATGCAGGCTTTCATACAGTGGAATTAGATGAGGGTATTGTGCTGAACCAGGGTGACAGCTTTTCTGTGGTAATCTGCCAGACTACGGCAGAGGGCGGATATGTGGAAATTTCTGTTGACAGTACTACCACCCAGAGTGACAGCTGGTGTGTGAACACGTCAAAGGCGGAAGCGGGACAGAGCTTTATCAGTGCCCGTGGAACCAGCTGGATTGATATCAGTGCCGCAAAGGAAGAGAACTGCCGCATTAAAGCCTATACGGATGATTTAATCCGGGTTACGGATATTAAGCTGAGCCACTCCGGCATTAATCTGGTGTGTGGGAAAAATATCCGGTTAAGCGCAGTGGTAATGCCGCAGAACGCAGACAATAAGGAGCTGGAATGGATTTCCAGTGATGCGGATATCGCAGCTGTTTCGGAACAGGGGCTGGTAACCGCAAAGGCAACCGGAAGTGCGGTAATCACCTGCAAGGCACAGGACGGAAGCGGGGTTTGGAGCACCTGTGTGGTTACGGTGTGGCAGCCTGTGACAGGCATAATCTTGAGTGCCTCAGATATGGCATTGCAGGTGGGGGATACCGCAACGCTGACAGCCCGGATACTGCCAGCGGATGCCTCGGATAAATCCGTGGTATGGTCCAGCAGCAACAGTCAGGTGGCGGCGGTTTCTGACAGTGGTACAGTAACTGCGGCTGGAATTGGGACGGCGGTAATTACCTGCAGGGCGCAGGACGGAAGCGGTATTGTGAAGAGCTGTACCATTGCGGTAAGTGAGAAGGTGGTCAGTCATGAAAAGGGTGCCATATTAACGGATTCCCTGACTCAGGCAAGGTATAAGGTAGTAAAGCCGGGAACGGAAAATGCTACAGTGGAATATGTGAAATCAACGGTATCAAAAGCCAGCCTGACGGTTCCTGCCACGGTTAAAATAGATGGCGTTATTTATAGGGTAACCTCCATCGGTACAAATGCATTTAAAAACAATAGTAAGCTTGTCAGTGTAAAGATAGGGGAAAATGTTACTACTATTGGTGCCAGTGCATTTTATGGATGCTCAAAATTAAGGAATGTGACCCTGGGCAAAAATGTGACCTCTATTGGAAATAAGGCATTTTATAAATGCTCAAGGCTCACAAAAATAACCATTCCCTCAAAGGTTAAAAAGATTGGAAAACAGGCTTTTTATAATTGTAAAAGGCTGAAAAATATTACAATCAAAACCAGCAAGCTGACCAGCGGAAGAGTTGGCAGCAAAGCATTTAAGGGAATCCATTCCAAAGCAGTTATCAAGGTTCCGAAGAAAAAGTTAAAGTCATACAAGAAGCTTTTGAGAGCAAAGGGAATTGGGAAAAAGGTTAAGGTGAAGAAATAAAAGATTATGAATATGCGACAACTTCGCTCAGTTGATGTTCCTGATACTGTTGCAAAGTTGTCGTATATTGCATAGGATTATTTTGTCATAAGGGATAAAATTTCATTGCTTCGTGCGATGAATTTGGTCATTGCATCTGATTCCAATGGGGCATGTGCCAGCAGGGCAAGGTCGTATAGCTGCTCGCATACCATGTTAGTATTTTCACCCTCCGGATTATCTAAAATATATTGCACAAGGTTGTTGTTGGCATTTAAAACCAGGGTCTGTCCGGAACCGCCAAACATGGATGGCTCCATACTTCCCATCATATTGTACATTTTCATCATATCCTGCATTCTTCTTGTCTCTTCCGGAAGTGTTATCATGGAAGAGATAGAGGTGTTCTTAAGCTTTTCCACCTTTACTGTAAGCTTATCGTTATCCAGAGCTTTTTGGAATATTTCCGTCAGCTTATCTGTAGTCTCCTTCAGCTCTTCCTCTGAAATTTCTTCCTTGAAGGTGTTGGTAATGTCAGAGTCAATACGGGTGAATTTCACACCATCATTTTTCTGCTCCTGATGTGTAATAAACGGAGTGTCAATGTTATGGGTAAGGACTACGGCATCAATGCCCTGTTCCTTAAACATATTAATGTATTGTGACTGTACCTTTTCGTCATCCGTATAGAATACGGTATTTTCGTATTTTTCCTTACCTGCCTCCAGATATTCCGACAGTGTGAGGTATTTGCCGTCAATATTCTTATAAAGGATATAATCCTTCATTTTGTCATCAAATTTATTATCCTTTAAGCATCCGAACTTGATAAATGGACTTAAATCATCCCAGTAGCTCTCATAGGTCTCCCGCTCAGTCTTAAACATTCCAGACAGCTTATCTGCTACCTTTTTGGTGATGTAATCGGAAATCTTCTTTACAAAGCCGTCATTCTGCAATGCACTACGGGATACATTCAGTGGAAGATCCGGACAGTCGATGACACCCTTTAACAGTAAGAGGAATTCCGGAATAACCTCCTTAATGTTGTCGGCAATAAATACCTGATTATTATACAGTTTAATCGTTCCCTCTAAAGTGTCATACTCGGAATTGAATTTAGGGAAGTATAAGATACCTTTCAGATTGAAAGGATAATCCATATTCAGGTGAATCCAGAACAATGGCTCCTTGAAATCCAAAAATACCTTGCGATAGAATTCTTTGTATTCCTCCTCCGTACAGTCATTTGGATGCTTGGTCCAAAGCGGCTTGGTGTCATTGATTGGCTTTTCTTTTGGTTCTTCCACTTCATCGGAAGCGGAGTCTTCCGGAGTATCTGCGGCTTCGTCGGAAGATTCAG
>JAXVOW010000176.1:0-9566 GCA_037301995.1 bacterium
TGTTTTTTGAAGCCGAACGTTGTGTAAAATAAACAATTCACCACAGGGCACGTTTGCACTACTTGTCGCTATGTTTCTGATAACGGATAGTTTCGCAATCGCCTGGAATTTTCTGATAAGAAGAGAGGAGTATATTTATGAATGATTTAAATGAAATGTTACCGTTCCTGGTTCCGTTAGTGATTGTGGAATTTGCTTTACTTGCTGTTACGTTGAGACATATTCTGACACACAAAACCTTTAAACGGGGAAACAGGGCATTATGGCTTGTTGTAGTAATTGTTGGGATGAATTTCATCGGCCCGGTATTATATTTTCTGTTCGGAAAGGAGGATGTCTGATGAATATGCTGGAGCTTTCCCATGTATCTAAGGCATTTGGAGCAAATACGGTGTTGGAGGAGCTTAGCTTTTGCGTACCGGAGCATACAATTTTCGGCTTTATCGGACAGAATGGTGCAGGGAAAACAACAACAATGAAGATGATTCTGGGATTATTGCAGACGGATTCCGGTGAAATCTTTGTAAATGGGGAACCGGTCAGATTTGGACAGACTAGAACAAACCAATATATTGGATATTTGCCGGATGTACCGGAGTTTTATGGTTTTATGACACCGGTGGAGTATCTTACCCTTTGTGGTAAAATTACCGGGATGGAAAAGGCTGAAATCCATGACAGGACGCAGCAGTTATTAGAGCTTGTAGGTCTTGATAACGTAAATAAACGTATTCAGGGATTTTCCCGGGGAATGAAACAGCGGCTTGGCATTGCCCAGGCACTGCTTAACCGTCCCAAGCTGCTGATTTGTGATGAGCCTACTTCTGCCCTTGACCCGTTAGGCAGAAAAGAGATTCTGGATATCTTGTCTGCCGTAAAAAATGATACCACCGTGATTTTTTCCACTCATATCCTGTCTGATGTGGAACGCATCTGCGATGAAATTGCTTTTTTGCACAACGGAAGGCTGGCACTTTGGGGAACACTGGAGGAGATAAAAGGACTTCGTAAAGGTGCCGGGTTGGAAATAGAGTTTTATAAACCAGAGGATGCCGTTTTGTTTGCGGCAAAATATCCTGATGGAAAACAGATAGGAAAGGGAAAGCTTCTCTATGACGGAAAGACAGAAAAGGATATGTTAACGATTATGCAGATTTTAGTACAAAATAATCTTTTCGTACAGCGGATAGAAATGTTAGAGCCCACATTGGAAGCCCTGTTTATGGAGGTGGTTCATTAATGAGACAGTTGATTGCTTTTACAGGTAAAGAATTTATGGAATTAATCCGTACCGGGAAACTCATTATTTTGATGCTGCTGTTCCTTTTTTTTGGGGTTATGAATCCGGCGATTGCCAAAATGACACCATGGTTAATGGAAATGATGTCAGAAAGTCTTGGAGATGCAGGATTAACGGTAACAGAAGTAGAAGTGGATGCCATGACCTCATGGACACAGTTTTATAAAAATATCCCCATTGCATTAATTATTTTTCTTTTATTATTCAGTGGTATTTTAACGGTGGAATATCAAAAGGGAACCCTTGTAAATATGATTACAAAGGGTATGGCAAGGTGGGGGATTATCGCTTCAAAAGCCATTGCTATGTTTGTGCTCTGGACAGCGGGATATTGGATGTGTTATGGGATTACATATGCCTACAATGCATATTTCTGGGATAACGGCATTGCGTCCCATGTGTTTTTATCTGCTGCCTGCTTTTATCTGCTGGGTATCTGGCTGGTTTCCCTGATACTGCTTATGTCAGTATTTTTTCAATCCGGCTCCGCTGCCGTGACAGCGTCCGGCATTGTCTTTTTGCTAATCTACCTGCTTGGATTGTTTCCTGACATAAAAGAATATCTGCCTGTCCGGCTGTTAAGCTCTTCCGGTTTGCTGGCCGGTGTGGAGGAGTTGTCAGAATATCTGCATGCAGTGTTAATTACAATTGGGCTGTCTATCATGAATCTTGTGGCAGCGGTCGTTAGCTTTAATAAAAGAAATATATAAATAAAAGCTATTGGTATTTTTGGATAACCAGACTTGCGTTGTGTCCGCCAAAGCCCAGTGAATTTGACATGGCATAAGAGATATCTGCACTGCGTCCTTCATTTGCCACGATATCCAAATCGCAGTTTTCATCCGGCACCTGATAATTAATGGTTGGTGGAACATAGCCTTCCTTTACTGCAAGTGTTGTAATAATCGCTTCGATTGCACCACTGGCACCTAATAAATGTCCGGTCATGGATTTCGTTGAACTCATCATCAGCTTGCGGGCATGTTCACCAAATGCCCTTTTCACAGCCATGGTCTCTGAACTGTCATTTAACGGGGTGGAGGTTCCGTGGGCATTGATGTACGCAATCTTTTCCGGAGTGATACCGGCATCTGCTATGGCAAGCTCCATACATCTTGCTGCGCCGCTGCCATCCGGTGACGGAGCGGTTACATGGTAGGCGTCACAGTTTGCTCCATATCCTGCAATTTCTCCGTAAATATTGGCTCCACGTGCTTTTGCATGCTCAAGCTCTTCTAAGACCAGGATTCCTGCACCTTCTCCCATAACAAATCCATTGCGTTCCTTATCAAAGGGAATGGAAGCCCGCATTGGGTCTTCCGTTTCCGACAAAGCCTTCAGCGCAGTAAAGCCCCCGATTCCAAATTCCGTGATACAGCTTTCAGAACCGCCGCATACCATAACGTCAGTATAGCCGTCCCGAATCATGCGGAAGCTGTCCCCCACTGCGTTGGTTCCACCGGCACAGGCGGTCACTACACAGCTGCACATACCGGTAAGTCCATATTCAATCGCAATCCTCGCAGCAGCAATATTGGAAATTCCACCGGGAACAAAGTATGGCGAAACCCGGTCATAGCCCTTCAGTCCGCCTTTTGTGTGTTCGGTTTCAATTGTTCCAAGACCGCCGACACCGGTGGACACGATGGTTCCACAACGTTCTTTATTCCAGTCGTTATTGTTATCCAGTCCGGCATCCTTCATTGCTTCTCTGGCTGCAATTAAAGCAAATGCCACAAAACGGTCCATACGGCGTATTTCCTTCTTTGGAAAATAATCCTCTAAAGCAAGATTTTTGGCTTCTCCGGCAACCTTGACCTTGCGGTCGTCTGTATCAAAATGTGTGATTGGTGCAATGCCGCATACGCCCTGTTTTATTGCGGAAAAAGTTTCCTCTACGCTGTTGCCGATTGGTGTTACTGCACCCATTCCTGTGATTACAATTCTTCTCATGGGCATTCCTTTCTTTCTCTTCTGATTATTAGGTAATTGCAAAACTCAAAAAAAGCAGATATGCATTTGTGAAATATACACAACTTTGCGACAGCATTAGGAACGTTAGCCGAGCAAAGTTGTTATATATTCACAATATGCATAACATAAAGTATATGTTTTGCAATTGCCTATCGTCTGGTTATTCTGCCTGTAATCAATATATTTGCTAATTATAAAATTGAATCTGGTATTTGTCAAGATATCATACGATTATGAATACTTTACAATATAGTATTTAAAGCTATAAGAATTATGATGCAGAATTTTCAGGCAGGAAAAATTCAGTTTAGTAATATAAAAAAAGAGACTTTTTTGTCGAAAATTGTCGTTGGTGTTAACATTTATTGTATCTTAAAAATACATTTGTTATATTCAAAGTTGGAAATTTGTATGTTAGTTGATAAAAAATAATATGTTGTAAATGGAGACGGGATATGAAAAAAAAGTTTTTACGGAGTATTTTATTTGCCGCAATGGGAGCTTTGTTAGTAAGTAGCGGGATGTGTGGTACTGTTATGGCGGCAGAGCAGACTGGAAAAGCAGAGGTACAGTATAGCTATGATTCATTGGGACGGGTATTAAGAGCGGTTTATTCGGATGGAAAGATTATCAATTATAGCTATGATGCAAACGGAAATCTGCTGGAGGCGAAAAAGACAACATCAGAGGAAGAAAAACAGCAGGAAGAGACGAAAAGCCCTGGACGCACCCAGCTGCCATCCGTGTATATAGGATTTAGGTCTTTGCCAATGCAAAACCCGCGGAGTATTGTTTTGAATCCGGTTTATACGGAAAAGGATATTAAAAACTATAATAAGTTTAAAAAGAAAATACCGAAAATCAAATCCTTAAAGTGTAAGGTGAGTAAGAAAAAATATTCCTTAAGCATTAAAATCCAGCAGGTGAATCCGCTGAAAAGCTATGGGGAGACAGGCTATGAAATCCGTTACTCTAACAGTTCAAAATTTAAACAATCAAAAAAGGTAACGGTGTCCCGCAAAAAAAAGGGGAAGGACACAAGCAAGGCATGGAATGTAAAAAAGGGAAAGACATATTACGTTAAAGTACGGGCGTATATGGAGACGGTAACAGGGAAAAAAATCTATACGAAGTATAGCAAGGTTAAAAAGATAAAGGCAGTTAAGTAGTGTAAAGAATATAAAGCAGGAGAGATAGTACAGATGAGAAGAGATGGGAGAAATATAAAGAAAAGTCTGGCATGGCTGATGCTGGTAATTATGGGGATAAACTGTTTTGGTGGGTCTGTTCCGCCAGGGGAGAGGGTTTCTGCGGCTCAGTATGAGGAGGCAGGTGCAGGAAACAGCCAGGATGCAGATAATGAGGAAATGGAAGAGGCAGAGGATGCTCTTGAGGAAGCTTCCGAACAGTCTGCAGCACAGGGAACTGACACTGTAACAGAAAAAGCCGGTACAGGGGAACAGGTTTTCGAGACGGAGATTGCCGGGGAAGAGACGGTATATGAGGCAAAGGTGATATCGTCCTCTACAACGCTGACGGAGGATATAGAGGTTGGAGATTTAACTGTTAATAATTATTTTAATCTCAATGGGCATAAGCTTACGGTGCATGGGAATCTGTATCTTAACAGTCAAATAGATATGCAGGAGGGTTATCTGCATATAAAAGGAAATCTGACAGAAAGCCATAATGGCAGAATTGCAATGGCTTCTTCTAACGATTATATCGTGATAGAAGGGGACTATGGATATTACAATGGAGGCTATGGTTATACGGCCACCAATGGTACAATTGAGATTTTGGGGGATATATACAAAGCAGGAGAAAATAAGGTTTTGACTAAAAAGCTCTTTGACAGCTCCTGCAAGGTGATTTTGTCGGGTTCACAGAAACAAACTATAGATTTGCAGCCTGACGGTCTCGTAAAAATGAGTCATATTGTGATTGAAAACACCTCGGAGGAAGGGGTGCTTTCTGTACATGCCCTTAACTGTGATATCCTGGAGGACGAGGAGAATAAGCTGTATTTTGCGGCATCTGGTTCCAACGGAGAGGTGCTTTTGGAGGATCAGACCATAGAGGGAGACTATACCCTTCTGGCAGGTGAGCTTGATTTGGCAGGCTATACCCTTACAGTCCGGGGAAATTTTATTCATGCAGGTGGTAAGGTTAATGTAAATGGCGGTTCTCTGGTTGTAGAGGGAGATTTTAGAAAGCAGTATCTCTATGAAAAGGATGGAGAGCAGATAACCGAGCAGAGTACGGGACGGCTGCTGATGCGGCAGGAACAGGATTATGTGCTCATTAAGGGAAGTTATATTGACTCCGGTGTGAACAGTATAGCAGAGGATTTGACGGCGGGAACTCTGGAGCTCAAGGGGAGCATGGAGGCGGAGGATTCTCTGTCCCATGCGTTATTCAGTGCATCAAAAAACCATACGGTAAAGCTGACGGGTACCGGAAAGCAGATGATTGGCAGGGGAGAGAAATATTCTGGCAGCTACATCCGGTTTGCCAATCTGGCAGTAGACCAGGAGGCAGCAGGCAGTACGGTGTTTGAGGAGCCAATAGAGGTCTGCGGAAAAATCAGGCATGAGTCAATCCATATAACAGGAACCACACGGCTTGACGGTGCAGTACTGGAGGGCAGCAGACTGTACGGAGATGTGGAATTTTGCGGAAATGTGAGCATGGATAAGGATTTTATCTTTTCTGGTGATGTATATACGGCGGCTTCTGCGGCTACAACCATTAAGAACAGCCGTATAATCGTGGAGGGAGATTTCTGCCAATATAACGGAAGCCTTGCTGTGAGTGGGGAGAATAGTGTATTTACCATAGAGGGCGATTATGTTGCAAGAGGAGGCAGCCAGCATGTGATTTCTTCCGGAACCGTTGAAATAGCCGGAGACATGGTAAGGGAGAATGGCTATGTCATAGCGGCAGAAAATGCGCAGCTGGTGTTTACCGGCACCAGGGAACAGCACATTGAACTGTCCCATGCCAGTACCCGGCTGGAAAATATTGTAGTGGACAATCCGGAAGGCGTGGTGGTGGCGGATAATGCTGCCGTTATTAATGTGGCATGCAGGCAGGGTGTGTTATCCTATGCCTCCGGAGGTATCCATGGTTTTACCCTGGAGGAGGATGGAGAGTATGACGGGGATTTGGTAATTGCCGGTGGAGTGCTGGATTTAAACGGCCACAGCTATCACGTCCGGGGAAATCTGACGGTAAAAAACGGTGTGCTTAAGATGACCAATGAGCAGGATTATCTGCTTGTGGATGGGGATTTTGAGACGGACAGCACCATTAGCCATTCCGGTTATCTGACAGCCGGAATTATGGAATTAAAGGGGAATTTTACACAAACCGGAAACAGAAGCTCCTTCCAGGCAGCAAAGCAGCATACCATGATATTTTCAGGAGAGGGCACACAAAATATATCCTTTGCCGACACTCAATATTCTTATTTTGCAAATTTTGAGATGAAAAGTAAGGAGAAGATGATATTTTCAACGGTTGTGAGGGCATATGGAACTGTAACCCAGAGCTGTCCGGTGGAGGGTACGCTTGGAATGGGTAATACAACTGCTTTTGCGGAAGACACTTATCAGGGTGATGTGAGAATCATAGAAAGTGTAACCCTGCAAAGGGATGTGACCATTGACGGAAATGTCTATATTGGATATGGTATCTATTTGAAGCTGGGAACAAGCCAGTTAGCAGTCAGCCAGACAGTGACATTGGAATATTACAGTAATTTGGAGGTTCAGAGTGGCTCCCTTTTCTGTGGGAATTTAACCATGGTAAGATGTGCCCGTTTTTACATGAATGAACCGTCCGGAAAGGTTACAGTTGTTCAGGATGTCTGTTTCAGTGCATATTTTGGACAGTACTTAAATGCGGGAACCTTTACAGTTGGCGGAGATATGGTTTTTGATAACCATGGTACATGGACGTTTGCCGGGGATGTGAAAGTCATTTTAAATGGTTCCGGAAAGCAGAACGTTACAATGAGCAGTACGAAAGATACGCTGGGGAATTTGATTTTGCAGAACACAAGTGAAGACGGGGTCTATGTGACAGATTACCTGATATGCCAGGCAATTGATAACACTGCCGGTACAAAGGTAACCTTTGCAGATGGTGGAATCTTAGGTTATACGCTGGAAAAGGATGAGGTGATAGAGGGGGATTTGCTCCTGTCCGGCGGGGAGATGGATTTGAATGGGCATACCCTGACCGTAAAGGGAGACCTGATACAGAGTGACGGCGTCATGAATCTAAATGGCGGCAGTCTGGATATAGAGAGTAACTACTATATTGCCAAACGCACCGAAAAGCCGGACGGAACGTATTCCTATACAGTGACGGGAGCAAAGCTTATTATGGCACAGGAAACGGAACGGGTGACGGTTCACAAGAATCTGTACACGGCATTTGCAGACAGCAGTAATATGAAATGTACGGGCGGAACCATAGAGCTTTTGGAAGACTTTCAGGTGTTGTTCGGATATTTTTATATGGGACAGGCTTCCACCCTGCTTTTTAACGGTGTGGAACAGCAGAAGATAACCTTTAACAGTTCGAATGTGAGATTGGGAGGCCTTGCTCTTACCAATGAAAAAGGAATTACATACAGCTCCTATCTTTATGTGAACGGAAAACTGCAGACAAACGGATATCCGGTAAGCGGTACGATATACTGCCAGCCCGGAATGACCATGCTGGACGATACTGTCTGTGCAAACCTTTATTTTCCGGAAAAAATGGCTTTGCAGAAGGATATCTGCGTAGAGGGCGATGTAATGTTGGGAAAATTAACACTGAATGACCATCATTTAACGGTAGAGGGAAATTGTACCTTAAATGACGTCTATGGCATTGTCCAGCCGGACGGTATATTGGAAATCAAGGGAAATATTATAAGCAGTGGTTCCTATTACAGCGGTTCCGGTACAAACCAGCTCATCTTAAGCGGTGATACAAAGCAGACTATTGCAGATGGCAATGCACGGTTTTGTTTTCAGGAGCTGGTTATCCGTAATACGTCGGAGGAGGGGGTCTATTCTGCCGGGCTGTTTGATGCAGAGACGGTGACTGACCCGGAACATAGACTTACCTTTTATACAGAGGGAGAGGCGGGATATACCCTTACAAAGGATACCGTACTGTCCGGAGATTTTATCCAGCTGCTTGGAACCATGGATTTGAATGGGTATACCCTTACAGTTATGGGAGATTATATCCAGAAAAATGGTGTAATAAGGATAAATGGCGGTGCGCTTAAAATCTATGGCGGCTATACCATGGGGAATCTGGACGGCAAGGGAAACTATGTGGCGAACCATGCGAGGCTGGTTATGAACCGGGAAGCAGATACGGTATATGTTGAGGGAGATGTAAGGCTTGTATCAGGCCTGTCGCTTACAAAGGACATGACACAGGGAACTATTGAGATGAAAGGGAATCTTTCTTACGAGTGCCGGGATTTTACTTATTTACCAACGCAATTTACCACAGTTTTTTCAGGAGAGAAAAAGCAGACGGTTTCCATAAATAGCTGTGATTTGAGATTTGGAACCATTCAGCTTGCCAACACCTCGGCAGAGGGGGTTATTCTGGCAGGCAATATTACGATTAATAATCCGGTGACCGGTAACGGAAAATTAAATGGTGTGACAGGCAAGAACGTTTACTGGACCACCGGACAGGCGTTTCCATTTACGGAATGGGAGGGAAATCTCTACCTTCAGACCAAAGGAGTGACAATGAGCCAGGATTTGAATGTGAAAGGCCAGCTCTTTATATATGCGCCATTGGATGTAAACGGAAAGCATCTTGTGGCAGGCTCTGTGGTATTGAGACATATCCTGAAGCCTGACGGGGGTGTTGTACAGATAGAGGATGATTTTACCGTACAGAATTATTATAATGCAATTCTTGAAATGGAAAATGATGCAGATATCGTCCAGGTTACCGGGAATATGACAAATTACGGAGAGCTTATCCTATCCGCTGGAACCCTTGAGGTAAAAGGTAATTTAACCCTGAGTGGGGATTATGTGACGGCAAGTGAAAAGCATAATACAATTTTAAGTGGCAAGATGAATGCCCGGGGTGTCGCCTATACCCAGAAGGTGACCTTTGCCACGTCCGCAAAGGCAGGCACCCTAACCCTTACAAAACCAAGGGATTACTATGTCTTTAACCGGGATGTGGAGGATATGTGCGGGGTGCTGGTAGAAGATATCCAGGACATCATTGCTCCGACTGCCCCGGCAGGGCT
>JAXVOW010000177.1:0-8069 GCA_037301995.1 bacterium
ATCAAAGAGTCTGATATTAGCCTCATAGAAAGAAGAATAGTGTTTGAGGTAGACAGCTACCAAAGAAAAAGTAACTGCCCCTAATCAAATGAGTATGGCGACCTGATTTATCTGGAAGATCCTTATTACACTCTGAACATAAAAACTGAATAACTGGCAACCTGTTCAGAAAGCACTTTACCCGTTTTATACTGCTTTAAAAGTAAACAATAGGAACAGCAGAGGGTCGTTAGTTGACTTTTTTCTATCAAAGTGATAATATTATCACATACGCAGAGGGTTCCTATCTTTTGCTACGCTTGCGATTCCTCTTTAAAATATCATGTGCATTATTCTGGTTTGGATTTTTTAATAGAAAGAGTCAAAAAACCTTGTGAATCATAAAAAGGAGAAAAATAACAAATGAAACGATTATTTTTACTGGAAGATGATCTGAGTTTAATTAACGGACTCTCTTTTGCTCTGAAAAAGCAGGGGTATGAAATAGACATTGCCCGCACCACATTGGAAGCGGATACGTTATGGGCTGACGGAAAATACGATCTGGTTATTTTGGATGTATCGCTTCCCGATGGCTCCGGCTTTGATTTCTGCAGGAAGATACGCCGGACTTCAAAAATACCGATCATGTTCCTTACTGCGGCTGATGAAGAAACGGATATTATTATGGGGCTTGATATTGGCGGAGACGATTATATTACAAAGCCATTCAAATTAGCCGTATTCCTGTCGAGGATTAACGCATTGCTACGCAGGAGCGAAAATTTCAGTACCGCTGTCACGGAATTGAACTCTAACGATATCAATATAAAACTTCTGAAAGGCGAGGTTTATAAACAAGGCCGGCAGATTGACCTGACAGCCAGTGAATATAAACTGCTGTGTTTATTTCTGGAAAACCCGGATCAGATCCTTTCCCCCGAACAGATTTTAGGAAGGTTATGGGATTGTAATGAAAGCTATATAGACAACAATTCCCTTACCGTATATATCCGCAGGCTCCGCACAAAGATTGAGGATCATCCGGGAGAACCCAAACGGATTGTCACGGTACGCGGCATGGGCTATAAATGGAATACGGCAGATTGAGGTATCAGATGAAACTATTTATAAACCGAAAAATCAAAATCCTTTTTGGCAGTATCTTATCGTGTGCTGCTGGTTTTACACTGATTTCAGCTCTGATGGCAGTATTTAAAGTGAAAAATGCATCCTTTTACATCTTCATCTGCGGTCTGTGTATGGCGGCTGCCATCCTGCTGTTCTGCTATGGATATTTCAGGGATCAGCATAAAATGATGGAAAATGCCATAAGGCAGATTTCAGAATATATAGCCGGCAACAAAGAAGCTTCTATTGCGTGCAACGATGAGGGTGAATTATATCGTCTGTTCCATGAAGTCAATTCGTTGATCACTATTTTGAATGCCCATGCGGAGAAAGAAAAAAGCGCAAAGAAATTTTTGCGTAATACCATATCGGATATATCACACCAGTTAAAGACGCCGCTTGCCGCCCTTAATATTTATAATGGACTGATACAGGACGAAGCAAAAGAGCTGCCGGCGATTGGGGAACTGAGCCGCCTTTCTGAGCAGGAGCTTGACCGTATCGAAACACTGGTGCAAAACCTTTTGAAAATTACAAAACTGGACGCAGGTACGATTGTATTAGAAAAATCATCGGAAAATGTATCTGAGATTGCAGAGGATATCAAAAAACATTTTCAGTTCCGTGCCGAGCTGGAAGAGAAGGAAATCCATTTATCGGGGGATAAGGAAATCTATTTTTTATGCGACCGGAACTGGATAATAGAAGCAATTAGCAACCTTGTGAAAAATGCCCTTGACCATACAGGGAGAGGCGACACGGTTTCCATAGAATGGCGGGCATTTGCTTCCGGTGTACAGATTGACATAAAAGACAATGGCAGCGGTATTCATCCGGAAGATTTATACCATATTTTTAAACGGTTTTACCGGAGCCGTTTCTCGAAAGATACACAAGGTATCGGACTTGGCCTGTCCCTGACAAAAATGATTGTAGAGGCGCATGGCGGGACAATAGGCGTCCGAAGCGAATTGGGCAGAGGTACTGTTTTCACAATAAATTTCTTAATGTAGTTTTTACCGGGATGCAGAACCTCTTATGTTTTGCTTTCCCTACAGAATTGTAGGAAAAGTGTAATGCTGCTGTAGGATTCCTCTGTTATACTTGAGATGATAAAAAAAGGAGGCATTTTACAAATGAATTTATTAGAAGTTAATCATATCAGCAAAACATATGGAAGCGGCGGTACACGCTTTAAGAAACGTCAGCTTTTCCGTTCCAAAGGGAGAGTATGTGGCAATCGTAGGGGAATCCGGTTCCGGTAAAAGCACACTGCTCAATATGATTGGAGCCCTTGACGTGCCAACTTCCGGCAAGGTGACGATTGGCGGTAAAGAAATATTTTCCATGAATGACCGCAAACTCACCATTTTCAGGCGCCGGAATATTGGTTTTATCTTTCAGGCGTTTAACCTGATTCCGGAACTGACCGTTGAGCAGAACATCATTTTCCCCGTGCTGTTAGACTATCAAAAGCCAGATAAAAAATATCTGGAAGAACTGTTGGCTGTTCTAAATCTGAAAGAACGGCGGAACCATTTGCCCAGCCAACTGTCGGGAGGTCAGCAGCAGCGTGTGGCAATCGGACGTGCCCTGATTACCCGCCCTTCCCTGATTCTTGCCGATGAGCCTACGGGAAATCTTGACACACAGAACAGCGGCGAAGTTATTGCCCTGTTAAAAGAGGCGTCAAGGAAATATGAACAAACAATCGTTATGATTACCCACAGTCCTGCCATTGCGCAAACCGCAGACAGGGTTTTGAAAGTATCGGACGGAGTGTTGGAAGATTTGGGGAGGTGCGTGGAATGAAACATCATACCATGAAAAGCTATCTGAGCCTGATTCCCATCTCTGCCAAAGTGCGCCGCCGCCAGAACCGTATGACGCTTCTATGCATTATCCTTGCCGTATTCTTAGTGACTACCATATTCAGTATGGCAGATATGTTCATGCGTATGGAGATGGCAAGGCTTTCGGAAAAGCACGACCAGATATTTACCTTTCAAACCATTCTGGATACGGATATGGGGCAAAATCTGTTCCTGATTGCCGGAGCGCTGTTTTTATTGATTCTCATTGCCGGCGTGCTGATGATTTCAGGTAGCATCAATAGTACGGTGGCGCAGCGGACAAAATTTTTCGGAATGATGCGCTGTATCGGTATGAGCCGTAAACAGCTTGCTCGCTTTGTGAAACTGGAAGCCCTTAACTGGTGTAAGACGGCGATCCCGGTCGGCATTCTATTGGGAACCGTCAGCACATGGATTCTGTGTGCGGTTCTAAGGTTTATTGTCAAGGAGGAATTTACCGCCATTCCCCTTTTTGGAATCAGCCTGATCGGTATGATCAGCGGCGTCCTGATGGGAACGGTCACGGTGCTGCTTGCGGCAAGGGCTCCTGCGAAACGTGCGGGCAAGGTATCCCCAATCATGGCAGTTTCAGGGAATGGAAATGAAACAAAGGAGGTTCGCCGGAGTGTTAAGACAGGACTCTTTTCTATCGACACGGCTCTTGGGGTCCATCATGCCAAATCTGGGAAAAAGAACCTTTTCCTGATGACCGGATCTTTTGCCCTGAGTATCATTCTGTTTCTGACATTTACTGTCCTATTGGATTTTGTGGGTTATCTGCTCCCTCAGTCTGCCAGCGCTCCGGATATCACGATTATCAGCGCAGACAGTGGTAATAGTATTCCAAGTGAATTCATGGATACCGTTCGGGATAGTAACGGTGTTGACAATCTATTTGGGCGGCGCAGTTTATTTGATGTCCCGGTTCAGGTGGGCCAGGAAAGCATCTCGGCGTCGGTTGATTTGATTTCTTACGGTGATTTTGACCTTGAAGCATTGAAAAAAGACAATTTGCTGAAAAAAGGCAGCGACCTTTCCAAAGTCTGTGGGAATAACGATGGCGCTCTGATTATTTGTGATGAGAATACGCCCCTTGCAGTTGGCGACTCCATACGGCTGCAGGAAGAAAATCTGACCATAGCAGGGATGTTGAAATATGATATTTTTAGTGGAGACGGACTTTCCCATGGCAAAATCTCAGTTATTGTATCAGATGAAACCTTTACACGCCTTACTGGCATCACCGGTTATTATATGGTTTTGGTACAGGCGTCGTCAGATATGACGGATGTGGACATAGCTTCCATTCAGGATAAGTTGGGTGAAAACGGTGTATTGAAGGATCAGAGAGATCAGAAAACTACGGGTACTTATGTCGCATTTGTATCATGTGTTTATGGTTTTCTGGCGATCATTGCGCTGGTTACCGTGTTGAATATTATGAACAGTATTTCGTTAAGCGTAACTGCGAGAACAAAGCAGTATGGGGCGATGCGGGCCGTAGGAATGGACACCAGACAGATCACAAAAATGATTTCCGCCGAGGCGGTTACCTATGCGCTGTATGGCTGTGTGATTGGATGCATTATGGGACTGCTGATTGAAAAAATGCTTTTTGATATTCTGATCCAGGGTCATTTTGCCTATGCCGTCTGGTCATTGCCCGTTTCACGGCTTCTGATTGTAGTAGGATTCGTCCTGGCGGCGACATTTGCTGCGATTTACGCGCCGTCCAAGAGAATGCGTCATATGGCAGTGACAGAAACAATTAATGAATTGTAAAAGGAACAATGTAAGTGCAAAGGAGAATGCAATATGATACGAAAGTTAATTGTTGCAACGGCGTTTGTCTTGCTGATAGTCACCCTTGCCGGATGCGGTACTGATTTAGGAACCGGAATGATAAAAGAGCTGAAAGATAATGAAGATGGCATCCGCCAGGAACTGGGTGAATTGTGGAACGGCTTCTTAGAGGAAGCCAATGAATGGTCAGAGTCATTTGCTACCCATTCTATAACAAATGACCATGATTTAGTTGGAAGTCGGGAAAAAGGTATTGATAATTATGTTGGGACGTATAAAGCTGATTATAAGGACTTTGACGGAGAAGAGTATATTTTTGGCGGGACATCTCTCAAACGCCAGGAAGGGAGCGATTTAAAAGCAACTTATACCCTTGCCATTCAGTCCGGAAAAGCAACCCTGTGCTGGATGGAAGGGGATAACGAGTTTGTGATCGCAGAGGTTTCCGATGCTGGCACATATGAATTTACCATACATGCGGGAAAAAATTTTATTGTACTGAAGGGTGAAAATTTTACAGGAATCCTGACTCTGAATGTCGAAGAGAACAGCCCCAAAGGAGATTAAAGCCAAATGATAAAACTGATTCTTCTTATATTACTGTCCCTGCTGCTTTTGCCGCTTATTATACTTATATTTTTTGTTGACATAAAATGGATATTGGGATTTATAGTCTTTCTTATAATTCTAAAACTGCTAAAAAGAAGATAAAAGATATCAGGGAAACGGCATAGCCTGCAAGCCATGCCGTTTCCCAAAAACATTTTTGATCATGCTGTTTTATTGATCCACCCTTAATAGCAGCTTTTTTGATGGCTTTCATTCGTATTTCCATTCTGAAAACACCAACAGAAAACCGTCGATTGACTTTTTACTATCGTTATGATAATATTATCATATATTTAAGTGGGAGGATCGATCATGACGGATAAAATTATGGAGTGTATTACAAACCCGGTAAAATGTAAATTACTGCTTGAAATATATTCAAAGGAACAGGTAACTGCAAAGCATTTATCAGATACTCTTGGAGATATTCCGCAAGCTACTTTGTATCGTAATTTGAAAAAGATGCTGAGCGATGGGATTTTGAAGGTGGTCGAAGAAACTCAGATACGCGGTACAGTAGAAAAAACATATGCGCTTGCTTTTAACTTCAATGAAGATTTTGAAGCGATATTAGCCGAAAACTCCGGGACAGTTTATATGCAGGTGTTCACGCAATATTTTCTTGGATTTGCAAAACAATTTCGGGAATATTGTAAATCTCCGAATATCAATATCAAAAAAGACGTGTCGGGCTTTTCTCTTTCACATCTTTATTTATCAGACGAAGAATTGACGGAACTTATGAAAAGCATTTCAAATATAATCCACGCTGCGGAAAAGAATGAACCAAAATTAGGGCGGAAATTACGGACGCTTGGGTTGATTGTATCCCCGCCGGAAAACTCAAAATAAATGATTTTCTGCTTCCCCTCAAAATGGAAGCGGATTTCTATTGACTTTATATTATCATTATGATAATATTATCTATATGAGGATATAGGTCATATTGTCCTCAAAACGATAAAACAGAGAGGAGCTTTCCTATGAGCAAAAAACAAAAAATCATGATGCTGGTCCTTAGCTGGCGGTGTTTTTCTTTCTTCCGGACGAGATACCGCTGCATTTTGGAGTAAAGGGAGCGAGCAGTGTCGCAAGTAAGTATTTTTTGCTGGCCTTTGTGCCTGTTCCGGCTATCCTGTATTGGGCAATCTGCCGCAAAATGAAATAATGGGGAGGACTACTATGCAATCCGTATTGGAAATCAAGAATTTTACAAAAGAATATTCCCAGGGCAAGAAAGCGGTGGATAACCTTTCCCTATCCGTTATGCCCAGAGAAATTCATGGCTTTATCGGGCATAACGGAGCCGGAAAAACTACAACCATCCGGGCTGTTGTCGGTGTCATGGGCTTTGACGAGGGCGAGATTTCGATTGCCGGACACTCTGTAAAACAGGAACCGGTCACCTGCAAGCTTCTGACCGCCTACATTCCCGACAACCCAGATCTGTACGATTATGTCACGGGAATTCAATATCTGACCTATATGGCGGATATGTTTTCCGTTGGCAGAAAGGATCGGGAAGAGCGGATAAGAAAGTACGCGGAGCTTTTCGGTATCACGGACAGTTTGGGAAATCTGGTCAGCTCTTATTCCCATGGCATGAAACAGAAACTGGCTTTAATCGGAGCTTTTTTACATGAGCCGAAGCTGCTTGTATTGGACGAACCCTTTGTGGGGCTTGACCCTGAAGCTGCTTTTCATCTGAAAGAAATCATGCGGGACTTGTGCAGTGGGGGAAGCGCCATATTCTTCTCAACGCATGTTTTGGATGTTGCGGAAAAGCTATGCGATAAAGTTTCTATCATCAAGCAGGGGAAATTGATCATAAGCGGAAACATGGAAGCGGTGCGTGGTTCCGGGAGCCTGGAGGATGTTTTCATGGAGGTTGTGGAACATGAAAAATAGATATTTGCTTCTTTTGAAAATGCAGCTTTACAATCTGTTTGGCATGAACCGTATTCTTCATTCCCATAATAAAAAGGAAAAGCAGCGTGGTGCGGCTTTGGGGCTGTTTGCCATATTCGCTGTGGGATTGATGATTACATACAGTACAACAATCAGCGTCGGTCTGGCGGGTATGGGGGCCGTAAATATCCTTCCGACCATTTCAACGCTGATATGCTCGTTAATCACGTTGATACTTACTTTTCTGAAATGTTCTGGCGTCCTGACTGGGCTACGCGATTACGATATGGTCATGTCGCTTCCAGTAAAAAATTCGCAAGTGGTATTAAGCCGGTTGACAATGGTTTATCTGACCAACCTTTTAATAAGCATGATTGTAGTGCTTCCCTCTGTTGTAATTTATGGAATAAATGCAGAAGCGGGAATTTTCGGAACCATTATGTTTTTTCTGTCCTTTTTCTTTCTGCCTGTAATTCCTATGATTATTTCCCTTGGGCTTGGTGTTTTGATTTTTGCTGTATCTTCCCGGTCAAAGCACAAAAATATCTTTTCATTGGTATTAAGCACGCTTGTTGTACTGTTGATCGTGGCTGCTTCTGCCAAAGCGCAGAGCATGGATACGGGTGAAATTTTGAATATAGGGATTTTGTTTTCTAATATGGCAAACAAACTCTATCCTCCGGTTGCGCTTATCTCAAAAGCAGTAGAACAACAAAATGGGCTGTACTTTTTAGCCTTCGTCGGAATGTCTGTTTTCATCAGCGTCATCTTTACAGTTATAGTGGC
>JAXVOW010000178.1:0-2716 GCA_037301995.1 bacterium
GATTTATGGAGTGTATGATAATGGCGTTACCAGACTGCTGGGACAGATTGCAGTAGCTAATTTCATTAATCCGGCCGGATTGGAGGCGATTGGAGGAAGTCTGTACAGAGAGACAAAGGCTTCCGGTGAATTTGACGGAATTGGTCAGGATATCGAAAGTGTCGGTGAGAAAATGACTCAGGGTGTATTGGAAATGTCCAATGTGGATTTATCCCAGGAATTTACAGAAATGATTGTTACCCAGAGAGGTTTTCAGGCAAATTCCAGAATTATTACAGTGTCAGATACCTTAATCGAGGAACTGGTTAATCTTAAGAGATAATAGAGGATGAATTAAGATGCATCATGGTCTGCATGGTGCATCTTTCCTTTTATCCGGACGGAATGCATAGAATGTTAATGATACAGAGAAGGAGGGGTTCGGAATGATTGAACTGACCAAAATAAATGATGTGAAATTTACTGTAAATGCAGAAATTATTGAGTTTGTGGAGGAGACGCCGGATACGGTGATTTCCCTGACAACCGGGAAAAAAATTATCGTGAAGGAGAGCCGGCAGGAAGTAACGGATTTGGTGATATCTTATAAAAAAGCAATATATAATACAGTTTTGTAAATTTTTGTAGAAAAACTCAAAGGTTTATGATATAATCTATCTATATTATTTTTTAAGGGTTTCTTTTTGAGAAAAAGAAACCTTAATTTACTATGGATTGGTGAGGTGGAAGTTTTGGATTTTGCGTCGATAGTTGGATTGATTCTCGCCTTTGCACTTATGATATTTGGTATGGCAACGGGTGAAGATGGTGTAGCGGGTTTGTTGAGCTTTTGGGATATTTCCTCAGTCTTGATTACCTTTGGTGGTACGTTTGGTTCTGTACTGGCAGGTAGTACCATGCAGGGATTTATATCCGGTATTAAGTCGATTAAGCTGATATTCAAGATACCGCAGCTGGATAGTGTTGGAACAATCAGACAGATTATTGAATTATCCAATGTTGCCAGAAAAGAAGGTCTGCTCGCATTAGAGGAATCTGCCAACGCATTAGATGATGCTTTTATGAAAAAAGGAATTCTATTAATTGTTGACGGTACAGACCCGGAGCTGGTAAGAGGTATTCTGGAAGCGGAGCTGATAAATACAGATACAAGACATCAGAAGAATATTGAATTTTGGAAGAGGGTTGGTGCAATGGGACCTGCCTGGGGTATGATTGGTACACTGATAGGTCTTATTTTAATGCTGAAAAACCTGTCTGACCCGGATACCATCGGACCTTCCATGGCGACTGCGCTGGTTACAACCTTTTATGGTTCTGTTTTGGCAAACTGGTTAAGTGGACCGATTGCCAATAAGCTGACCATATTTAATGATGAGGAGATTCAGTTAAAGGAAATTATGATTGAGGGCTTGCTGTCGATTCAGGCAGGAGAGAACCCAAGAGTGATTGAAGAGAAGTTAAAGTCCTTCCTTGCACCTGGTGTAAGAGATGATTTATCTGAAGGCGGTGAGTAAAAGTGGCAAGAAGAAGAGAAAGACCTCCTGAAGAAGGTGCACCTGCATGGCAGACGACCTTCAGTGACCTGATGAATCTGCTACTGTGTTTTTTTGTACTTTTGTTTGCCAGTTCAACAATGGATGAAGGAAAAATCCAGAAAATCGCAGCTTCTTTTAATAATATTAGTTTTAGTATTATGGAAGCAGGAGCTGTGTCACTGGTAGAAGGGCAGATTGTTTCAGGAGGAGTTACACAGCTTCCCGGTATTGAATCCATACTGGAATATATCGGAGTTTCTTCGGAGGTAGAGGGAGACAATGAGGATTTATCCGCTACCGGCGCAGATGACGGGACAAGCGACCTGTCTGACCAGCCGGACAGTGTACAGCCGGATACCGAGGAACCCCTGTCAGAACAAAAATTAAAGGAACAGCTGGAGGAACGAGGACTGAAGCAGTCGGAGGAGATGTATGATGAGATTTCCCAGATGACGGAATCCTATGACATTGATGACCGGGTTGTTCTGGATTATAATTCCCAATATGTTTCCGTTGATTTAAATGGAGCAATTCTATTTGATGCCGGACAGGCGGATATCCGCAGTGATGCCCGGATGTTTATGCAGAAGATTGCCGCCATACTGGAGCGGTATAAGGACTGCACCATAGAGATAGAGGGACATACGGACAATGTTCCCATCCATAATTCTACCTATGAAAGCAACCGCTATTTATCTACTGCGCGGGCAATTAAGGTATACGAGTATGTTATGGAACAGGCTGATTTGGAAGATGGCAATGTGAAGGTTGCGGGCTATGGAGAAAGCCATCCGGTGGCTTCCAATAAGACCGAAGAGGGACGTGCCAAAAACCGGAGGGTGTCAATAAAAATATATAATTTATTAAATTCTGATACCCAGACAGATGGAGGAATAGGAGAATAACCATGAAAAAGAATTTAATTACTGTTATTATTTTAGCACTTTGTGTTGTGAATCTGATTTTAAATGTAATGCTGGTTTTTGTTTGTATGCCTTCTGCAAGAAAGACAAATAAACTGATTACAGAGATTGCTTCTGTTCTGGATTTGGAGCTGGAGAGCGAAGACGGACAGCCGACTGTAGAGTTGGAGAATATGGATAACTTTAACATCGAGGCACAGGTTGTTAATTTAAAGGATGATGGAAGCGGAGACAGTCATTATGTCCAGATGGGGA
>JAXVOW010000179.1:0-7425 GCA_037301995.1 bacterium
TATAACAGAACAGACAAAAAGTATAGAAGATATGGAAAAAATCAAATGCTCCTGTGGACAGCTGTGCAATTCCCAGCAGGATTTATGTCTTTACCAGCGTCGGGTAAATCAGATTATGGATACCATGTTTTGGGAAATGGAACATGCCTGCAGCAGCAACCAGCTCAACGGGAATTTTTTACGGGAAATGATACCACATCACAGAGGCGCCGTGAAACTGTCCGAGACGACTCTGCAATATGATATCTGTGATGGTCTGGTACCAATCTTAAATTCCATTATTATTTCCCAAAAGAGAGGAATCCGGCAAATGACAGAGCTGCTGCAATGCATGAAATGCTGATATCTACTTTACAAGATTTGACTCGGTTACCTGACCCTTTTCAAAATCCAATGCATTTTGCAGAGTAGTCTGGCTGATTGCAGCTAATGCCTCATGGGTCAAAAATCCCTGATGGGAAGTCACAATGACATTTGGGAAGGATAGCAGCCTTGCTGTGATGGAGGATTCTAACAGTTCATCCTCCCGGTTCTCGAACACATTTCGTCCCTCTTCCTCATATACATCTAATCCCACACCAAAGAACTTCTTACTGCGGATTCCCTGTATTAAATCCTCTGTATTGACAAGGGCACCTCTGGAAGTATTAACAAATACTACATCGTCCTTCATCATGGCAATGGTGTCCTTGTTGATTAAATGATGCGTCTCCTCCGTCAATGGACAATGCAATGAAAGCAAATCACTTTGCTTTAACACATCCTCCAATGCCATGTACTCTACAAAATCAAGGTCTTTATTTGGATACATATCATAAGCGATAACACGCATACCAAATCCTTTACAGATTCTGCACATGGCGGCACCTATCTTTCCGGTTCCAATAATTCCGGCAGTTTTCTGGTAAAAATTAATACCGGTCAGTCCCACCAGACTGAAATTGTTCTCCCTCACCTTGATGTAACTCTTATGCAAATGCCGGTTAACTGCAAGGGCAAGGGTCATGGCATGCTCTGCCACCGCCTCCGGCGAATATCCCGGCACGCGTAAAACCGTCATGTCATATTCTTTTGTCTTATCCAGCGCAACATTGTTAAAGCCCGCACACCGCAGCAAAATCAGTTTAATTCCTATTTCGTTCAGCTTATCAATAACAGGGGCGCTTAAATCTGAATTAACAAAGGCACAAATGGCATCATAGCCCTTTGCCAGAGACACTGTCTTTAGCGAAATATCTATTTCCTGATAAGTAACTTCAATTTCCGGATAATTCATCAGCTCCTTATCAAAGGATTCTTTATCATAATTGG
Organism: bacterium; assembly: GCA_037301995.1. GTDB lineage: Bacteria > Bacillota > Clostridia > Lachnospirales > Lachnospiraceae > CAG-590. The sequence goes on from JAXVOW010000179.1 coordinate 1,312, forward strand.
TCGCATCATAAAATAAAATTTTCATATAAATCATTCCTCCTTCTTGTCAGCCTATACGAATGCTTATAAAACAATATCTTGTTCTATCATTCCCCTGTTTGTTAAAATATATACTATAGCAAATTGATACTGCATAACAAATTATATCATTTTTTAGTTCGCATAGAAATAACCATTTTCTCATATGCCTGACAACAGAAAAAGACCGGCTGATACCGGTCTTATCCTCATTATCATCAATTTGGCATATATTTATCCCTGCCTCTCAATCTCGCCATTGCTCTGGCAAGTGACGCACGGGATATATGGTATTCCATAATGCTCTGCTTCTGCTGAAGCTGTTCCCTTGCACGCTCCAATGCCGCCTCTGCGCGGAATGCATCTATCTCCTCAGGCTTTTCAGCTGAATAGACCAATACATCCACCCTGTTATGATTTACCTTCAAAAGACCGTCTGACACAATGGCTGTCTGCCAGCTTCCATCCGGCAGGCGGAACCGGATTTCACCGATTTCGATGGTTGTCGTCATCTGTTCATGGTTCGCCATAATCGCCATTTCTCCATCATATCCCGGAAATACAAGCAGTTCACACTCACCGTCATAGAATACCTTATTACATGCAATTATTTTTAAAGAAAAAGTGTTCATACGCCCATTCCTCTCTTAATCAGTAACCACACTCTATAGCAAAAGCCCGGAATTATGCCAATGCGGCTGCCTTTGCCTTAACATCCTCAATGGTACCTACATTAAAGAAGGCAGCCTCCGGATATTCATCCATCTCTCCGTCCAATATCGCCTTAAAGCCTTTAATGGTCTCCTCAACCGGAACAAATGCCCCCTTTACACCGGTAAAATTCTCAGCCACATGGAACGGCTGGGACAGGAAACGCTGTACCTTTCTTGCCCGGTAAACCGTTAATTTATCCTCATCCGAAAGCTCTTCCATACCGAGGATAGCAATAATATCCTGCAATTCCTTATATTTCTGTAGGGTCTCCTGAACACGTCTTGCCACACTGTAGTGCTCCTCTCCCACCACATCTGCCTCAAGAATCCTGGAGGTTGATTCCAATGGGTCCACTGCAGGATAAATACCCTGCTCTACAATTTTTCTGGAAAGAACCGTGGTAGCATCCAGATGTGAGAATGTTGTTGCCGGAGCCGGGTCTGTCAAATCATCTGCCGGCACATAAACCGCCTGTACAGAGGTTACAGAACCATCCTTTGTGGAGGCAATTCGCTCCTGCAGTTCTCCCAAATCATTTGCCAGTGTGGGCTGGTAGCCCACTGCGGAAGGCATACGCCCAAGCAATGCAGAAACCTCCGAGCCTGCCTGGACGAAACGGAATATATTGTCAATGAATAACAGTACATCCTGCTTTTTCACATCCCGGAAGTACTCCGCCATGGTAAGTCCGGTCTCTGCCACACGCATACGCGCACCGGGAGACTCATTCATCTGCCCGAATACAAGGGCAGTCTTATTGAGAACCCCTGATTCCTTCATTTCCATCCAAAGGTCATTTCCCTCTCTGGAACGCTCGCCAACACCGGTAAAAATGGAATAGCCGCCGCTTTCTGTTGCAATATTATGAATCAGCTCCTGAATTAACACGGTTTTTCCGACACCGGCTCCACCAAACAAGCCAATCTTACCACCCTTCGCATATGGAGCCAGTAAATCAATGACTTTAATACCGGTTTCCAGCATCTCCACAACCGGACTCTGGTTTTCAAAGGTTGGCGGCTCCCTGTGAATACACCAGTGCTCTGCCTCGTCTAACCGTTCCCCGTCATCCAAAGTCTCACCTAAGACATTGAACAACCGCCCTAAGGTTTTTTCCCCTACAGGAACCTGTATGCCTGCACCGGTTGCGGTAACCTCCATATCCCTGCAAAGACCCTCGCTGGCTGCAAGCATAATACACCGCACCACATTATGTCCGATATGCTGGGATACCTCCATCACACATTTCTTTCCATTATTCATAACATAAAGCGCATCTTTAATGGACGGAAGGTTACCATTTTCAAATTCCACGTCTACAACAGGTCCCGAAACCTGTACAATCTTACCTTTATTTTCCATCATGTGAAATTTCACCTCGCTTGTTTCTTCTTTTTCTTTTTCAGTGCCTTGGCACCGCCGATTACCTCGGTAATTTCCTGGGTGATTGCCGCCTGCCGGACACGGTTATACTGTACCGAAAGCTCTCTTAACATTTCCTGTGCATTATCCGTTGCTGACTGCATTGCCATCATTCTGGCATTTTCTTCACTGGCAGAGGCCTCCACCAGGGCGCCATACAAAAATCCGGTTACATAGTTATATACCAGCTTTTCCAAAACCCTTCTTGGGGAAGGATAGATTAAAAACCAGTCGTCTGCCTGGTCTGCTGCCTCTTTATCATCATTTCCATGTCCCTTTACCGACTGTTCTAAAATCTCCTGCTTGATAAACTGGTGTGTCTTCAGAGGAAGAATCTGCTGGATTTCCACCTCTTCCTTCATACTGTTTACCATACGGGTATAAATGACAGAAACCTCGTCTAATTCTTCCTTCTTGTACAAATCCACAATATACTCCGTCATAACCCGTGCACGGTGCATGGAGGGATTATTGGCAGAAAACCGGAATTGCTCATCCACTGCATATTTCTGGCTCTGGAAAAACTGTCTTCCAAGCTCTCCCACCACAAACATGTGACCATCCTCTGCCTCATCCGCCAGACACTGTGCTTCCTTCAAGACATTATGGTTATAAGCACCCGCCATGCCCTTGTCACCTGTGATAATAATATATCCCTTCTTCTTAACCGTTTCCTTCAAATCACTGCCACGGTTATCAAAATACAAATGCTGCATATCCGGAAAATGCAGTAAAATATCCGATATCTGCTCCTGCAATCCATAAAAATAAGGTTCTGTATCCTCTAACTTCTGTCTTGCCTTCCTAAGCTTCATAGAGGACATCATGTACATGGCTTTCGTAATCTTCATGGTATCCTGAATACTCTTTATCCGATTCTGAATCTCCTTTGCATTCGCCATATTCTACTCTCCAATCTGTGTAACTCTTTCACGCTTCCGCCTGACCTTTAAACGCATTTGCCGCCTCTATAATTGCTTCCTTTACATCCTCTGATAAATCCCTGGATGACTCCAACCGGCTTATAATTTCCGGATGGTTTGCATGAAAATCAGCCAGCAGCTCTGTTCGGAACTGTTTCATCTTATCCACCTCTAAATCACTGAACACATGTGCATTGGCAGCTACCAGTATAATAACCTGCTCTGCCATGCTGAAAGGATTGCCAAGGGGCTGCTTTAGCAGCTCCATCAATGCCCGCCCGTGCGCCAGCTGTCTCTTGGTATTATCATCCAAATCAGAAGAAAACTGGGTAAATACCTCCATTTCCCTGTACTGTGCCAAATCAATACGGATACTTCCCGCTGCCTTCTTCATTGCCTTAGTCTGGGCTGCACCACCCACACGGGACACTGAAAGACCCACATTTACCGCCGGTCTCTGACCGGAGAAGAACAATTCACTTTCCAGATAAATCTGACCATCCGTAATAGAGATTACATTGGTTGGAATGTATGCCGACACATCACCTGCCTGAGTCTCAATAATCGGAAGCGCTGTAATGGAACCTCCACCAGCCTCCGGTGTCAGTCTGGAGGAACGCTCCAGCAGTCTGGAATGTAAATAAAATACGTCTCCTGGATAAGCCTCCCGTCCCGGGGAACGCTCCAGCAACAGGGAGATTGCCCGGTAAGCCACAGCGTGCTTGGAAAGGTCATCATACACAATCAATACATCCTTACCCTGGTACATAAAATACTCAGCCAGTGCTGTACCGGAATAGGGTGCAATATACTGAAGAGGCGCCGGGTCGGATGCAGTTGCCGACACGATTATGGTATAGTCCAGAGCCCCATTTTTCTTTAATGTATTTACCAGCTTTGCAATGGTAGATGCCTTCTGTCCAATCGCCACATAGATACAGACAACATCCTTTCCCTTTTGATTCAATATGGTGTCCATTGCAATAGAGGTCTTACCAGTCTGGCGGTCACCGATAATCAGCTCACGCTGGCCCCTTCCAATTGGAAACATGGAGTCAATGGAAAGAATCCCTGTCTCCATTGGCACAGACACCGACTTACGGTCTACGATGCTCGGTGCCGGGCACTCCACCGGACGGAAGCCCTCTGCTGTAATCTCGCCTTTTCCATCCAGCGGATTTCCCAGTGCATCAATAATCCGTCCCTTAAATTCCTCGCCTACGGAGATTCCTGCCATTTTACCGGTACGGACAACACGGCTTCCCTCTTTAATCTCTGTGTCCCTTCCAAACAGGATGACACCAATCTCATCCCGTCTTACATCCTGTACCATTCCCTTGACTCCACTGTCAAAGAGAACAATTTCACCATAAAATGCGTGGTCAATGCCGTCTACATTGGCAATTCCATCACCTACCCAGTTCACAACACCGATTTCCTTATTTTTTGCTTCCAGTTCAAAATCCTCAATGCTGCTCTTAAGGATAGAAATAATACCCTCCTCACTGACAGCAGAAGCCTTGGAAGACTGTACCGCTTTGGCAAGCTTATGCTCTAACTGCTCAATCCGTCCCCTCTCACTCCAGTCATATTCCTTCGTGCCAACACGGAGAATAAAACCGCTCTTTAAAGATGCGTCCTCTTGACATTCTATAGAAATATCCGGATTGTTAAATTCTTTTTCCAAAAACTTTTGGATACCTGCCAGCTGTTCCTCTGTTGGAGGGGTTACATAAATAAGAACTGCCTGTTCTTCATTTGCAGAAGGCATCCTGTCAAGCTCAGCAAATGCCTGGCTTATCTCATCCCATAATTTAAAGTCATCATTGTCACATAATACCTTTAAAAAACTGCGGATTTCTTTCGGAAACACCCTGTCTATGACCATGTGCTTCTTTTCAAGCAGCACAGTCGGGTCTTCAAAGTCCAACCGGATTTGAGGAACCGCCTCAAGAATATCTTTTACCTGCTTAAGAATTTCCTTCGGTGTCTCCGCCTTCTTTAAATCATTTGCATAATCAACTGCTGCCTGAATCACGCTTCATCACCTGCTTTGTCTAAAAATTTGCTATACAATGCACTGTCTACCTCAGCACCTTTTTTTTCACCTGCTACCTTTACTGCTGCGTCCACAACCAGACCTGCAATCTCCTTTTCGGCCTTTTTGATAATCTGTGCCTTCTGGTTCTCAGCCTCTGCCACTGCATCCCTCTTTACCTGCTTTGCAGTCTTCTCAGCATCCTGTATAATACGCTGATACTCTGCATCCGCTGATTTTTTTGCCTCTCTCAGCACCTGCTTCTTCTCCGCTTCTGCATTTGCAAGAGACACTTCGTACTGTGCCTTCATTTCCTCTGCCTGGGACTTGCTGGCTGCTGCCTCTTCAAACCGGCGGTCTGTCTCTTCCTGTCGTTCTGCAATAATCTTTTGTACCGGCTTAAACAAAAACACCCTCATTGCGACGAAAAGCACTAAAAGGTTAATTATGGTAAACAATAAATTCCAATCTACCCGGAGCATCTTACCAACCTGCCTTTCCTATTATTTTAACATCACGATAACCATCAATGCGATAACAAAACCATAAATAGCGGTTGCCTCTGCAAGGGCACAGCCAAGAATCAGGGTCTTGTTTATCTTACCCTCTGCCTCCGGCTGCCTTGCAATTGCCTCTGCTGCCTTACCGGTTGCAATACCGATACCAATACCTGCTCCAAGTGCTCCTAAAACTGCGATACCTGCTCCTATTGCGATTAATGTATTCATATTATTTTTCTCCTTTTCTATAAAATATTACTTACTCACTGTTTACTCGATTGCCTCACTGATATACAGTGATGTCAGAAATACAAACACGTATGCCTGAAGCAATCCGTCAAACAAATCAAAATACAGACTGAAAACTGCCGGCAGAAATACCGGAACAATCATTTTAATCAGCTCCATAATAACAAATGCACCTAACACATTACCAAAAAGACGCATACAAAGTGATAACGGTCTTGTAAATACTTCAAGAACATTAATCGGCGTTACA
>JAXVOW010000180.1:0-4619 GCA_037301995.1 bacterium
GGAGATTAAGGATGTGGTTATAGAAGACTTTGAGATTCCGGGAGATGCGGAGGTGATAAGCTCCGTACAGGTAAAAGAGGAAAAGGATTCGGAAAAGAAGGAAGAGACTAAGAAAAAGACCGCAGCGCCTGCCAAGACCAGCAGCAAGCCGGTGGCAAACCGCTCTGTGCGTGTGGATATCGAGAAGCTGGATGTTCTGATGAATCTGGTAAGTGAGCTTATCATCGCCAAGAACGGACTTGTCTCTGTCAGCAACCAGGAGGACAGTAAGACCTCCATGCAGAGCTTTAACGAGCAGATTGAATACTTAGAGAGAATCACCACGAATCTTCATGAATCTGTTATGAAGGTTCGCATGGTGCCGATTGAGAGTGTTGTCAACCGGTTCCCTCGTATGATTCGGGATTTGTCCAAAAAGCTTGGTAAAGAGATGGAGCTGATTATGACTGGTGAGGATACGGAGCTTGACCGGACGGTTATTGATGAAATCGGAGATCCGTTAATGCATATGCTGAGAAATTCCGCAGACCATGGTCTGGAATCCACCATAGACCGTCTGAAGCTGGGTAAGCCGCAGGTGGGAACCATTCAGCTGAACGCATACCAGGATGGCAACAATGTTACCATTGAGGTTATTGATGACGGTGCCGGAATTGATGTAGAGAAGGTAAAGGCATCTGCTATTAAGAAGGGACATATTACAGAGGAACAGGCAGAAATGCTGTCTGAAAAGGAAGCCATAGATTTGCTGTTTAAGCCGGCATTTTCTACAGCAGAGAAAATCTCAGACGTATCTGGACGTGGTGTGGGACTGGATGTAGTGAAGAACAAGATTGAAGGTCTTGGCGGAGATGTTGAAGTATCCACAAAGCTTGGAGAGGGGACAAAATTTACAGTTCGTCTGCCGTTAACCCTTGCCATTATTCAGGCGCTTATGGTTGAAGTCCGTGATGAGAAATATGCGATTCCGCTGAATTCCATTGTTACCATTGAAGACGTTATGGTAAGTGACATCAAGTATGTACAGCAGAAGGAAGTAATTAACTTAAGAGGAACCGTTATTCCTCTTGTACGTCTGGATGAGGTGTTGGATTGCCCGACAAGAGAGGAAGAGCCGGAAAATCTTGTTGTGGTTATAGTCAAGAAGGGTGATAAGCAGACTGGTCTTGTGATTGATAATTTATTGGGACAGCAGGAAATTGTTATTAAGCCGCTTGGCAAATATATTAATATTCATAAGATGATTAGCGGAGCAACTATATTAGGTGATGGTGAAGTTGCACTGATTATTGACTCAAATTCGTTAGTATAAAGGGGGAGCTATCATGGATGAAAATGCAGTAGTAAATGAAGCAAAGCAGTATATTGTAGTAAAGTTAGACAGCGAGCAGTATGGTATTGATATTTCCTTTATCGATAATATTGTCCGGATGCAGCAGATTACCAGAGTACCAAAGGCACAATCCTATTTTTCCGGTGTAATTAATTTAAGAGGTGAGATTATTCCGGTTATGAATCTGCGGCTCCGGTTTGACTTAGAACCGAAGGAGGATACAAATGCTACCCGTATTATTATAATTAAGCCGGAAAATAATGCCAAGATTGGTATTTTAGTGGATGAGGTACGGGAGGTTGTCACTCTGGAGGAAGAAAATATTGAAAAGGCTGTCTATGACGAGCAGGGAGTAAGCTTATTGGGAGTCGGTAAATATAAAGATACTTTGATTTCTCTTTTGAACATTCAGGGAATTATTTCAGAATTAGACAATGCGTAGGTGAGCGGTATGGCAAATCATGAACTGACAAGTATGAAATTGGATATATTGAAGGAAATTGGCAACATTGGAGCCGGAAATGCTACAACAGCGCTTTCGGTAATGCTGAATTCCAATCTCCGCATGGAGGTTCCGGTTGTTAAATTCTTAGATTTTAACGAGATACCGGATATGGTAGGAGGACCGGAAACTATTGTTGCGGCAGTTTTAACACATTTTACCGGTGAATTACAGGGAATGACCTTATTCATTCTGGAGTTGGAAGAGGCGAAGAACCTGGCGGGAACCATGCTGTCAAAAACCTATCCGGAGGATTTTAAGGAGTTTGACCATATGGACAAGTCCGCATTAAAGGAAGTGGGAAATATTCTGATGAGCTCCTACATTTCTTCAATCGGAACCTTAACCAATCTGCAGCTTCGCACAGAGCCTCCGGCAATTTGCGTGGATATGGCGGGAGCAGTTCTGAGCTTGCCGATTAGTGAATTAGGACAGGTCAGCGACCAGGCATTAATAATCGACTCCAAGTTTCTGGATAACCAGCGTCCAATCAATGGGTTTTTAATGTTTGTCACTGACGAGATGTCTTCTGAGCATATTTTTGAATCGTTGGGAATCAGGTGTTAGAATGGGAGAGATTACTAAAGTCGGAATTGCTGAGTGGAAGCTGTGTAAAACACCGGATAAAATTACCACAATCGGGCTGGGCTCCTGTGTTGGCATTGTATTATATAGTAACGCTGGCGACTGTTGCGGACTGGTACATATTATGCTGCCATCCAGTAAAGAAATAAAAAATAATTCCAACCGGGCAAAATTTGCAGATACAGGCATTGAGGATTTGCTCAATGCCTTAGAAGGACGTGGGATACGCCGGAATACACTGTCTGCGAAGATTGCAGGAGGGGCAGCCATGTTCCAGTTTTCGGGCAAAACGGATTTGGGAAGTGTTGGAGAGAGGAATGTAAAAGCAGTTAAGGAAACCTTGTCTTTCTATAAGATTCCAATTGTTGCAGAGGATACTGGAGAGGATTATGGTCGCACAATTATTTTTGATTCTGTCTCCAAAAAACTGCTTATCCGTTCCGCTGGAAAAGCGGATAAGCTTATATGAGTGAAAGAAGGAGCGGCAGAACATGAAATTACAGTATTTAAGAGCATTTATTGTGCTTGTGGCAGGACTGATTACCCTGATTATGAACATCAAAACAGGAAAAGAGGTTACCACCTCCCTGTTGATTTTGCTGGTGGTTATTCTGGTATTCTATTTCCTGGCATCTTTAATTGTTGAGATTTTACAACACTATATGAACAGCAGCGGTCCGTCGGAGGAGGCTGAAACGGGGGAAGAGTCAGAGTTAGAGGAAGAGGAGCAGGATGTGGCAGAGCCGCAAGCCTCTTTTGATGAAGATGATATATAGTAGGGGTGTGTTAAATGGACGATACAAAGAAGAATAAGCTGTGGGAGGAATATATCAAGACAAAATCCGATAAGCTGCGAGAACAAATTATTATAGAATATGTTCCTTTGGTTAAGCTGGTAGCTGGTCGTCTTAACATGTATTTGGGATATACAGTGGAATATGATGATTTGGTCAGTTATGGAGTGTTTGGGTTGATTGATGCCATTGAAAAATTTGACTATGATAAGGGTATCAAATTTGAAACCTACGCAAGCCTGCGAATCCGTGGTTCCATATTGGACCAGATTCGCAAAATGGACTGGATACCCCGCTCTGTCCGACAGAAGCAAAAACAGATTGAGAACGCTGTTGCAAAGCTGGAAAAGGAAAAAGGCGTCAATATAAAGGATAAGGATATCGCAGAGGAGCTGGGAATTTCGGTGGATGAGTACCGGAGCTGGGAAGGCATGACGAACATATCCAACGTTGCATCCCTGGATGAATTTATGGAGCAGGGAACGGAAGGTACAGTGAAAGAATTCCGGAATACCACATATTTAGAGCCGGAGGAGGCTGTTGACCGTGACGAGAAAAAGAAGATGCTGATGGATGCACTGGAGCTGCTGACAGAAAAAGAAAAAAAGGTAGTATTATTATATTATTATGAGGACTTAACCTTAAAAGAGGTTGCCAGTGTGTTGGAGGTCTCGGAATCGAGGATTTCCCAGCTTCACTCTAAGGCACTTGAGAAAATGAAGAAGCATCTGGGAAAATATTTTGAATTACTGATGGGCTGATAATTGGCGGCTGCATACTGATGTGGCATGAGAAAGGAGCAAATCATGAAATATACAAATGGATTTTTTCAACTGGATATCCGGGAAAATGGTGTGTATGTTCATATCTATCCTGAGAAGGATGGCGGCAAAAAAGTGACAATCCAGGAGCTGGCAGAATATTTGGAAAAATGTGGTATTCATGATTATCAGCTCTCCGAATTAAATAAAGGAATAGCGGAGGCGTCACAGGAGGTTGATTTGTTTGTGACAGCCAATACCATTCCGGAGGTAAATGAGATGGCAAGGGTTCGTGTTACGGATGACAATATGATGGCTTTCATCCGTTTTTATCCGCCATCTAAAAATGGTAAATACATGTCGGAACGGGACATTTTAAATGAGCTCACAAGAGTGAAGGTAGTCTATGGCATTTCAACTAAGGTTGTAAAGGCCTGTCTGGTGGCAAGACAGTATTGCCGGGATATCCCGATTGCCAAGGGCAAGGCGGTGGTTCCGGGCAGGGATGCCAGAATCGTTTATCAGTTTAATACAACACCTACAGCAAAACCAAAATTATTAGAGGATGGCAGTGTTGATTTTCATGAGCTTAATCTGTTTACCTCTGTAAAACAGGGAGATTTGCTGGCGCAGTTAATTCCAGA